>CALGOY010000159.1 GCA_937960725.1 uncultured Bacillota bacterium | reverse complement strand
GAGATTAAGCGTTGTGACTGGAGTTCAGACGTGTGCTCTTCCGATCTAGCTTATGCATTTTATCCGGTTCTAAGAGCAAATCGCATAAGTAGTTCTCAAGCCTAAATAGCTTTCTGGCGATATTGAAAGTAAAACCGGGTAGCCAGCCAATGATCCACTTGTCGGGATTTTTTGCTACAAATTGCTCAACAACCTTATAATCTTCATATCTAGAAAAGTCGGGAAATTCGTAGGAATCAATGTCGCTGACGCCTTCCAATACTCCACGGACAACTTCACCCTTGGATGTCGGATCTACCCTTGCCCATAAATTACCCCATTCATCGTATCTCTCCCAGCGATTCTCGTCCACCTTTTCCCAATCGGTAGCCTTGGTTTTTACATCACAACCAACGCCTAGTAAATCTGAATCCCAAAATGACCTTCCAACCCTTTCCGGATTGTTAAATTCAAGAGTTCTTGTGATTATCTCCTTGCTATTCATACAAGCTCCCCCTCCCCCTGTTTAATTACAAATACATACAAATATATATTATATCAACTTTCATTTTTTGTAAATTATAAAAAATGTGTTAATTTTTTAAATTCTTAGCTTGATGTATGGCAATTACCCCTTTATTTTATTGGAAAAGTATGCTATAATAGATACAGAATCCCGCGTTCGTGTACTTATCTTTTCTTTGTGCATCTTGTTTACTCCATTCTAGTATATAGTACAACTCTTAAACGTTTTACAGTCAGCTGCGGGGTAAAAAACGTTTAAGGAGGAGTGCCGTTTCATGTCTGCTCAGTATGTAAAAGAATTTAACGCCGACTCAGGTCAACTTTCTGTAAATGCCGGTAGTGGAAAACACTGGAAGAATTTCTCTGCCCGACAAATTGAAAAAATCCGCAAAACCACTGTTCAAAAGAAGAGACTGTTCTTCACCAGACCCGTTGACAGAATCGAAATCATCGTAAACGGAGAAGAGACACCTTACATCATCGAGAAGGGCAAAGTAAAAGACGACTTCCAGTGGATATCTGACGTGCTGAAAAGATTTGCTGAGAAGAACAAAATCCCCTATGAAGAGTAGATCCAGTTCAAAAACGGCCCTACTCAAAAAGCCCGGGTATAGCCCGGGCTTTTTGAGTAGGGCTTTAAATTTTTTTGAAGTTTTCAGAAATATGCATCAAACTTTATCAAAAAAGTTATTGTTTTTATCAATTATATGTGGTATATTAATCTACATATCATTATATTGCAACTTTATTTTTTATTCATTCAAGGAGGTATTTTTATGGGAGTTGCACAGGTGCACGAAATCGACAGAGATGATAGTCTGTTAGATGAACTTTCCGTTTTAGCTCGCAAAAACAACTATATTCCGCCAGAACTGCATACAAAATATAATACGAAACGGGGATTGCGAAACAGCGACGGTACTGGGGTTTTGGTAGGACTGACTAACATAGGGGATGTTATTGGCTACACCAAAGATGAAAAAGGCGCTCCAATCCCCACGGAGGGCGAACTGCTCTATAGGGGGATAAGCGTAGACGATATAGTAAATGGCTTTCAAAAGGAAAAGAGATATGGATTTGAGGAAGTTTGCTACCTCTTGCTCTTCGGAGAGCTGCCTAATGCTGAGCAGCTGGCTCAGTTTGAGGAGCTGATAGCTTCATCCCGCCGGCTGCCAATGGGATTTGCAGACGATGTAATATTTAGCTCCCCCAGCAATGATATTATGAACGCCCTGGCCCGGAGCATACTGGCTTGTTATTCCTACGATCCTAATCCAGATGACCTCAGTATAAAAAACGTACTTAGACAATGTATAGAGCTTATTGCACGGGTTCCAACCATGGTGGCCTATGCTTACCAAGCTAAACAGCATTATTACAGCAAGAAAAGCCTCCACATTCACTATCCTAAAGAAGATTTGAGCACGGCAGAAAACCTTCTCCATATGATAAGATCTGATAACTCTTTTACGCAGTTAGAAACTGAACTGCTTGACCTGGCCTTGGTTCTCCATGCAGAGCATGGCGGCGGTAATAACTCTACATTTACGGTTCACGTAGTGTCTTCAACCGGCACGGATACCTATTCTACCATGGCTGCTGCCGTTGGATCCTTAAAAGGGCCTAAACACGGTGGAGCCAATGCTAAAGTTATGGCAATGATAGAGGATATTAAACAGAATGTTAAAGACTGGACCAATGAAAAAGAGATAAGGGATTATCTAGTAAAGATAGTCAAGGGTGAAGCCCATGACAGATCCGGACTAATCTACGGATTAGGGCACGCCGTCTATACCCTATCGGACCCCAGAGCAGTGCTTCTTAAAAAGAAGGCAGCTGAACTGGCTAAGGAAAAGAACATGGAGGATGAATTCGCCTTATATGATACGATCGAAAGAATTGGCCCCGAAATATTTGCCGAAGTAAAAGGTGCCAGCAAGATCCTGTCTGCCAATGTTGACTTTTATTCCGGTTTTGTATATAAAATGCTGGATATTCCGTCAGATCTGTATACTCCTATTTTTGCCATATCTAGAATGCCGGGATGGGCTGCTCATAGGATTGAGGAGCTAGTTAGCGGAGGCAGAATTATAAGGCCGGCTTATAAGAATGTAGTTGGTAAGCGGGAATATGTTCCTATCGATCGAAGATAGTGATAGCAGTCACCCGACCCAAATAAATATTGGCATAAAAAAACCGGACTGCTATCGCTCGCCCGGTTTTTTTCTTTTTTATTTAATTTTTATTTATATTATTCTTCTATCTCCACAATACGAAACTCCTTCAGGATATTATCTAGTCTCACTCCGTGTCCTTCTGCTGCTTCAAAGAAGTATTGTTGCTTAATAACAAAGGTTCCTCCCTTAGTATTGTCTACCAGATAATATTTGACTACTTTAGAATCCCAGCTTGAGCCATTTAATCCATAGAAGAATATTGCATCTAAGGGCTCGGAAACTCTGCCTATATCTTTGAATGTTTGAACTTCTGATTTAAGCTTAGATTTCAACTCCCCCGCCAGTTCCTCTGGGGATTTATCCTCTACCTGGCTGATTTCCATGTAAACTTCCGGTGCATTCTCCGGCTGGTGTTTAGCTACAATGCGGTCAACTCCATCTTTTTGTTCCATATAATATCTCTCTTCGTCTATATATAGGATATAGCCCATTTTACTTTCTTTTAAATCCATAGAAGTATCTTCTTTTGAGCCCTCTATTTCCTGTACAATCTGTTTTTCAGGAACGAACATTTCCTTTATCTTATCAATAGCAGCCCTACCGGTATGGGTTTCGTTAAAGAATGTAAAGGCTAATACCGCAGCCACCGCTCCTGTCCCTAATATTTTAGGCAATTTGTTAGATTTCTTATTTTTCCTGCTCATCCGTCTCACTCCTCTATAATGGGGTTCAATTTCAATTCTTATTCCTTCCCATACTTTGTCTTTGTATTTAACTGCATTCTCAGTGCCTTTCTTCAAGGCTTCCGTTATCTTGTCATCAAATGTTTCTCTCATCTGTGCGCCTCCTTTCTTCCAAGGCTTTCCATAAACTTTCTAAGCTTCTGCCTTCCCTTATAAAGGCGTGATTTTACAGTGTTTTGATTAATTGCTAAGATCTCGGCGATTTCTGCCTCTGTAAAGCCCTTTAAATATTTAAGGACAATGGGGATGCGGTTTATATCTTCTAATTTACCTATGGCTCTATATAAAAGCTCATATTCTTCAAAATGATGTAAGTCGTCTTTGGCAAAATTCATATCATTTTCTAGATAATCACTTATGGATACAGTCTTTCCCTTCTTTTTCATCAGCCGATTACATTCGTTTATCAAAATCCTGTAAAACCAGGGCTGGAAGGGCCTGTTTAAATCAAAATCTACTATATAATGATAAACCCGTATAAATGCTTCTTGAACCGCATCGGCAGCACTGGCCTCGCTTCTTGTGATAGCTGCAGCTACCCTTAGTGCATAATCCGCATATTTGTTATAAAGCTCTTCGAACGCTTCCTGATCTCCTTCTTTTACCCGCTTTAATATATCTTTTTCCATCCCATCACCTCCATTGTCCTTAAAAAGCGTTTTGCAAAACACTTTACACTATATATACCTCGAAAAATGCAAAAAAGTTTTCATATTATAAAAAATAAACAAAGCCACCCCAATAAATTCGACACGGGTGGCTTTGTTTTGGTTTAATTACATACACTATCCGGAATATATGCCCTTCATATATTCTACAATTATTTCATCTAAAGCTGTACTCAGCTCTAGAATTTGCTTATTTTTATGACACTCCTCGACCCCAACAGTTAAACAGTTTAATTCTTCCCTATAATCCTCTATTTTATTCTTCAGCTGTAGTATATCGTTTTCTAATTCTAAACCCATTTTCCTCCTCCTATAAAAATACATAATTAGTATTTTTTTGCTACGTCCATGACAAATATTTGTCAAACGTCTAATTATATTCAACATTTATTTGAAAAGTCCTGCAATAAAAAATCGCAAGTTTCGACACCAATTTGTAAATATCCTCCATAGTATTTTTTGTTTGTATTATTTCACTATCGAATCAAATAATATTTTTATCAAAAAATTTAGGGAGGAAGCTTTAAATGAATAAAGTATCAAAAATATTTATTTTTCTTTCTATAACATTGTGCTTAATTCCTAGAACTGCTTTGGCAGCTGGTCCTTCTACTGCCGCCCGGGGAGCTGTTTTAATGGAAGTAGAGACTGGAAGGGTTTTATATGAAAAAAATCCCCATGAAAAAATGCCCATGGCGAGCACTACCAAGATTATGACCGCTATACTGGCCCTGGAAAAAGGAAATCTATCCGATGTTGTTACAGTATCTAGAAATGCATCGGAGGTTGAAGGAAGTTCTATATATTTAGCAGTAGGGGAACAGCTTACCCTAGAACAGTTATTGTATGGACTGATGCTCCGCTCGGGAAACGATGCCGCAGTGGCTATTGCTGAACACATAGCCGGCTCGGTAGAGGAATTCGCTAAAATGATGAATGAAAAAGCCCGGGAGATAGGGGCCTATAACACTAATTTTGTCAATCCCCATGGGCTACACCACGAGGATCACTATACGACTGCCTATGACCTGGCATTGATTTCATCCTATGCGATGAAGAATCCTAAATTTGTAGAAATAGCTTCTACTAAATATTATAAAATTCCCTGGCCCGGACAGCCTTGGGATAGGGTGTTGAAAAATAAAAATGCACTGCTGTGGGATTATGAAGGGGCCAACGGAATAAAAACGGGATATACAAAAGCCTCTGGAAGGTGTCTGGCTTCGGCTGCGCTGCGAGATGGTATGCAGCTGGTCTGTGTGGTTATAAACTGTCAGCCTTGGTTTGACGACAGCATGGCCATATTGGACTATGGCTTTAAAGAATTCAGGTCCCATGAAGTCCTATCGGCAGGAGATAAGCTGGGAACCATCCCGGTGAAGAACGGCTTCGAAGAGCAGGTGGAAATTTTATTAAATGAGGATATAGTACTTCCCATTCGAGAGGGGGAGGTAAAGAAAATAAATGTAAGACTGGAGTGTCCCGAAAGCCTTACAGCGCCAGTTAAAGCTGGAGACAAAGTAGGTTATGTAAAGGTAAGCCTGGGCAGCGACTTAGAAATCACTAAAGAACTTTATGCAGCATCCAGCGTTGAGGAAAATACCTTCCGCTCTAATATATGGAGGATTATACGGAGCTGGATATTTTAAACATAACTTTGCCATCTTTAGCTATATTTATTGAATTATTTTGAATTTCATTATAAAATATATAGTAAATTGTATTCTACTTGGAGAGGAGATATATCTTGTTAGTTCGTTTATTCTCACCAATGACGATAAAGGGAAAGCAAATCCGAAACCGGATTGTAATGCCTCCCATGGTTCCGTTTGGCAAAGCCGGCCAAGATGGCTTTGTTACAGAAAGACATATAAAGCATTACGAGGAAAGAGCTCGCGGGGGGGCAGGGCTAATAATCGTGGAAGCTACCTGCATTCGAGAAGATGGCAAGCTCTCCCCAGACCAGCTGGGGATATGGTCTGACGAGCATATAGAAGGACTTAGCAAAATAGCAGAAGCCTGTCATAAGCATGGGGCTACAGTATTGATTCAGCTTCACCATGCGGGGCTTAGAACCCATCCTGAAGTTTCGTCTATCCCTTCTGCGCCATGGAAACCCGATGGTAGAGAAGGGCAATTTCATGTCTTAAGCAAGAATGATATAAACGCTATCTACGATGATTTTATCGAAGCGGCTAGAAGGGCTAAAAAAGCAGGCTTCGACGGTGTTGAGCTCCATGGGGCCCATGGCTATCTTTTGAACCAATTCGTATCCCCCATAGTTAATCAAAGGGACGATGAATACGGTGGAATTTTAGAAAATAGAATGCGCCTGTCCATTGATATTATAAAATCGATTCAGCGGGAATTGGGCAGGGAGTTTATCGTAGGCTATCGGATGGGCGGAAATGATCCTACATTGGAAGATAGCATTAAAATAGCTAAAATGCTGGAAGAAGCAGGGATAGATATCCTCCATATTTCAGCGGGGATATCAGCTAAAAATTGGACTCCCCCTGAGGTGCCTAAAAGCCTTCCGTTTAACTGGATAGTATTTTCGGGCACTCAGATTAAAAAGCATGTAAGTGTTCCGGTAATCGTAGTAAATGGCATTAGAACTCCTGAGCAGGCTGCTTGCCTAGTGGAGAATAAATTGGCAGACTTTGTAGCTGTAGGCCGGGGAATGCTGGTGGATCCTTTTTGGGCTGAAAAAGCATTAACAAAATCCGAGGTCAAACCCTGCCTTGAATGTAGCAAATGCCAATGGTACACAAACGGAGATATGTGCCCACAACAAAAGCCAGACTAAACTATAGTTCTGGCTTTTTGTTTTGTCTGTATTTCTGATATCTTTCTTTCGCCCGTTTTATCGCTTGAATAGCAGCCTCTCTATCCTGCCATCCCTCGGCTACTACCTTTTTATTTTCTAAATCCTTGTATACGGTGAAAAAGTGCTCGATCTCTTTTAATAGATGGGGAGGCACGTCTTTAAGGCTTTTTACATAGTTCCACAAGGGATCCTTTCGTGGAACACATAGGATTTTTTCATCTTCCCCTTTTTCATCCTGCATCATAAATAGACCGATTGGATATGCTTCTATTAAGCAGCCTGGAAAAGTGGATTCCCACACCAGCACCAAAGCATCCAATGGATCTCCATCCAGCGCCAAGGTTTCCGGTATAAAACCATAATCCGCTGGATAGTGGGTCGGAGAAAAAAGCATCCTGTCAAACCGGATTACCCCTCTTTCGGGATCGTATTCATATTTGTTTCTGCTTCCTTTTGGAATTTCAATCATTACGTCGATAGTAATATCCTGTTCCATAGTCACTCTCCTATTGTTATATTTTATTATATTTGCTTACTCATATATTGTTTATTTAATAGCTTGTCCATATTCTATATTAATTTATTGATTATAAAAGATATAAAAGCCTGCGATATTTAAAATTTTCACAGGCTTTTTTGCATTTTTATCCTAAACAACTTATTATTGCTAGCTCTTCCTTTGGCTATAGACGCGCCTGGTCTGCTTCAGCGCACTAAATAGTAAGGATACTAATACTACATTACCCACTACTGCAGGAAGTACTGCCGTTACAAAGGCTGGCATGAAGGTCTCCGGTGGAAATACTCCAAGTAAGATAGCAGATAGTAAAAATATGCTTCCGCTGAGAATCGTCCCTAGGATAGGCACTGCAACTGACATTACATACTGGTTGATATATTTTTTGGATATTTTTATCAAGCCAATAAATACGATGGTAGTTATAAACTTATCTATTATGTTCGGTATCAGACCTCCTGGGACGCTGGTGGTCAACCCGGATAGGATGCCAGCAGCTATTCCTGTCGCTATACCAGTAGAGGTATCGTCGAACATGAGCAGACAGACAAACAGCATCGATAACAAAAAGTCAGGTTTTACGGGCGTTCCCGTCGACGGGGTTATATAGTGCAGCACCAGACCTATAGCCAATAATAACCCTGACAACACGAAGTCTTTTAAATTTTTCATCCTAACAACCTCTCCTCTTCTCATCTCTTCTCACTTGCTGCAAAATTCACAGCAACTAAGCTCTTCTCTACTCCCCTCCTATTTATAGATTTGTGAAATATCGCAGCTTGGAGAAATTAATTTTTTAATACCATATTATTTTATTTTAAGATTAATGATATAATAGCATATGGAATAAAATTTTTCAATACAGTTTATAAGTGTATTTAACAATTTATAAACAGGGCTAAAATATGCAGCAATCTTAAATTATCTTTACATTCCGCTATATATTTTCTTTTTATCTGGCACAGTGCCTATTGTATGTTGGGCGCTTAATTTGATATTATAGTACAGGCTATGTAATTTGGGCCCGAAATAAAATATAAACAGTTTACTAGGAGGAATACATACATGACAAAAGACGGCTTTGATAACGACAAGTATTTGGAGCAACAAACAGCCGCTATTCTTGAACGGGTCAATCAATTTCCGGACAAGCTGTATTTGGAATTCGGTGGCAAACTTTTTTATGATTTCCATGCTGCCAGGGTCCTCCCTGGCTTTGATCCTAATATAAAAATAAAGTTATTAAAAAAGCTTAAAGACAAAGCAGATATAATCTTATGCGTATACTCCGGGGATATCGAACGGAAAAAAATTCGAGCTGATTTTGGGATCACCTATGATATGGAAGTTTTAAAGCTTATCGATGACCTGCGACAATGCGAGCTGGACGTGGTGGGGGTTGTTTTTACGAGATACGATGATCAGCCTGCTACCAAGCAGTTTATGACTAAATTGGAGCGGAGGGGAATCCGAACTTATGCCCACCGCTATACCCGAGGATATCCTACTGATGTCAACTTAATCGTAAGCGAAGAGGGCTTTGGAGCTAATGAATAT
>CALGOY010000158.1 GCA_937960725.1 uncultured Bacillota bacterium | reverse complement strand
ATATATTAAAAGGAGGTTGTAAAATGAAAAATATTGCAGTACAAAAGGGGTTAAAACCAGTAGCGGAGCACCTTTCCCGAGCCGGATATAGGGTTTATGAGTTTGATTTTAGGCAGAAAGCTTCTAAGGATTTTTTAGATGGATTTGATGCAATAGTATTCACAGGTATGAACGATAATATTATGGGTATACAGGAAACTGTTAATAATGTGCCGATTATTGAGGCAAGGGGTATGACTCCTGAAGAGATAAAAAATACCATCGAGCAGCGGCTTCAATAAATAAAGCATAAAATTAGAGCTTCGGAATAATATTCCGAAGCTCTTTTTAGTTGTTAAATTTCCACTTTTAAGAGAATTAGTTGCAAGGCTGTCTGTTTTTCGTCTATAGCAAAAAACGCATATTTTTTAACAATTTTGAGTATAGTATTGTTTTGCCTTTTTATATATAATTTAATTAACTATAGAAATATCAAAGTAAGTGAGGAATGTAAAATGGCACATCAAAGATTTCGTTATTCTTCTTTACAAGATGTAGAGCAGAAAGCAAAAGAGCTGGGGGTTAACATACCTTTATCTGAAAATATCGATGTTTTAAAACAACCTATAAAATTCTACGGGCGCGAGGTTCCCAATCGACTGGCTATTCAGCCTATGGAAGGCTGTGATGGTACCCCTGAAGGTGCTCCAGGAGAGCTGACCAAAAGGCGCTATGAGCGTTTTGCTAAAAGTGGCGCTGGTATCATCTGGGCTGAGGCTATAGCCGTTGTTCCAGAGGGTAGGGCTAATCCTCGTCAGCTAATGATATCAGAAGAAACCCTAGATGCATTTAAAGAGTTGGTAGACAACATAAAGACTAGCTGTGAGAAAGAAAATGGCTTCACTCCTGTAGTTATCATGCAGGCTACCCATTCTGGCCGTTATTCCAAGCCCGGTGGTGAAGGGGCTCCGATCATTATGTACAACAACCCAATTTTCGAAAAAGATAAGCCAATCCCAGAAGAGCGGATTGCTACAGATGATTACTTAAAGCGCTTAGAGGAAACTTTTGGGGAAGCGGCTAGACTTGCAGAAAAAGCAGGTTTTGACGGGGTAGATATTAAAGCTTGCCATCGATATCTATTCAGCGAAGCTTTGTCTGCATATAACCGTCCTGGTCCCTATGGAGGCAGCTTTGAGAACCGTACCCGATTATTCTTAAACTCCATCGAAGCTGCTAAGGCTGCAGTATCTGGGGATACATTTATTACATCCCGAATGAATGTTTACGATGGATTTCCCTATCCCTATGGCTGGGGTGTAAGCGAAGGCGGTGACGAAACACCGGATATGACTGAGCCTATAAAATTAATAGACATCCTCCACAATAAGATGGGTATTGAACTTCTAAACCTTACTATAGGAAATCCCTACTTCAATCCCCATGTAAACCGTCCTTTTGACATTGGCCCCTATGTGCCTGATGAGCATCCCTTAGAGGGACTTGCTAGAGTATGTAGTTGCACTGGCGAAATCAAGAGCCACTTCAAAGACTTGGTCATCATTAGTTCGGCTAATTCTTATCTCCGCCATTTTTCCGTGAATATGGCAGCTGGTATGGTGGAGAGCGGCAAAGCTGATATTGCGGGCTTTGGACGACTGGCTTTTGCATATCCAGAGTTTGCTAACGACATAATACACAAAGGGGAGTTAGATCCTAAAAAGTGCTGTATTGCGTGCAGCAAATGCTCCCAATTGATGAGAGCAGGAACGGTTGCAGGCTGTGTTGTAAGGGACACCGAGGTGTATTTGCCGATCTATAGAGAAAAAGTATTGAATAGCGATAAAGACATCAAGAGCATGATTTCAAGCTTCTAAGGCAATAATTGTAAAGAACATTTTTAGGAGGTTTTTACTATGGTAAAAAAAGTTGCAGCTGTGACCGGTTCCCGTCGTGGAATTGGCTTAGGTATTGCAAAGAAACTGGCAGAGGCGGGCTATACCGTTATCCTGTCTGCCACTTCCCCTGCTGAGGAAAATGTTTCCCTGGTTGAGGAGTTTAGAAGCAAGGGATATGACGCAGAATACATTAAATGCGATATATCCAGCGAAGAGGACAGAGAAGCCTTCGTTAAATACATTGAAGAAAAATATGGCCGGCTAGATGTTCACGTAAATAATGCAGGCGTTGCTCCCAATGTTCGGCTGGATATCCTGGAAACTACTATAGAAAGCTTCCGCAGGTTGATGAAGATCAACTTGGAAGGTACTTTTTTCATGTGCCAGCTGGTTGCTAATGCTATGATTAGGATGAAGGAGAAGAACTTGGAGGACTATAATCCCCGCATTATTAATATTTCTTCTATATCTGCCTATACTTCTTCTACAAACCGCGGTGAGTATTGTATCTCTAAGGCTGGTATTTCCATGATAACTAAGCTGTTTGCCGATAAGCTGGCTGAGTACGGCATTCCCGTGTTCGAAGTAAGGCCTGGTATTATAATGACTGATATGACGGCTGGTGTTAAGGATAGATATGAAAAGTTGATTGCTGAAGGCATAACCCCCATCAAGCGTTTCGGACAGCCTGAAGATGTGGCTAACTGCGTTATGGCTGCTGTTAGTGGCTACTTGGATTTTGCTACAGGCCAGGTATTGAATGCTGACGGTGGTTTCCATATTCGCCGCTTATAATCTGAAATAATATTTTTAGGAGGACTGTCATGAAAAAAACAACCATCACCATTGATGGAATCGATATTCCGGTAATAGCTGTGGATACTGCTGTAGTTGGCTCCGGATGTGCCGGCTTTAATGCTGCAGACTGGCTATATGACCTTGGCCGGCGGGATATTGTTATCATAACTGAAGGCATAAAAATGGGCACATCCCGAAATACGGGCAGCGACAAGCAGACCTATTATAAGCTTTCCCTGGCTTCTGATGGGGATGATTCGGTGGCCCAGATGGCCCAAACCCTGTTTGATGGGGAAGGGGTGCACGGGGATATTGCTCTGGCAGAGGCTGCCGGATCTGTAAAATCCTTCATGAAGCTGGTTCTTCTAGGAGTTCCATTTCCAAAGAACGAGTATGGGGAATACGTAGGCTACAAAACTGACCACGATCCAAGGCAGCGGGCTACTTCGGCTGGGCCTTTGACCTCTAAGTATATGACGGAGGCCCTAGAAAGGTCCGTATTGAAAAAAGGAATTACTATTCTGGATAGGGTGACTGCAGTCCAGATTCTAACTAATAATGGCAGAGTGGAAGGCTTGCTTTGCCTGGATGAGAAGCTGCTTCATACTCCATGCCGGGGATTGTGTATAGTTCGAGCTCCCCACGTTATTCTAGCCACAGGAGGCCCTGCAGGCTGCTATTATACCTCCGTTTATCCAGAGAGCCAGACGGGGATGAGCGGAATGGCTCTGGAAGCGGGGGCCAAGGCAGCTAATCTGCAGGAGTGGCAGTATGGACTGGCTTCCATAAAGTTCCGCTGGAACGTATCCGGTACCTACCAGCAGGTGCTACCTAAATATATTTCCGTAGATGAGAATGGAGTGGAGCGGGAGTTTCTGCTAGACTATTTTGATGATCCCTATGAGGCACTTAACATGGTGTTTTTGAAAGGCTATCAGTGGCCTTTTGACTCCAGTAAAGTGTACGGCTCGTCTATAATAGATATTATTGTTCACAATGAGGTATTCAATCTCGGCCGCAGGGTATATATGGATTTTCGCTCCGATCCTACGGGCTTGGAAAAAGGATTTGAGGGCCTGAGCGAAGAGGCATATAACTACCTCAAGAACTCCAATGCCCTCTTGAAAACGCCGATTGCCCGCCTTGAAAAGATGAATAAGCCAGCAATAGAGCTGTATATGTCTCAAGGTATAGACTTGTATAACGAGCCCCTGGAGATAAGCGTCTGTGCCCAGCACAATAACGGTGGAATTGCAGTGGACAGCAATTGGCAGACCAGCATATCAGGGCTCTATGCCGCTGGAGAGGTGGCGGGTACTTTCGGGGTACGCAGGCCTGGCGGTTCTGCTTTGAACTCTACGCAGGTAGGCTCTATGCGTGCAGCTGAGCATATAGCTTGGAATACTGAGGAAAATGCAGAGATCACACCGGAATTTATTGAATTAGCAAAGGCCCACGCAGGGGACTTGCTTGGCAAGCTAAATAGCGTTCTGGCACGGGTGGGAGCAGAATCCAACGTAATGGAGCAGCGGATTGAAATGCAGAAAAAGATGAGCCTATATGCAGCCCATATCCGAAATTTAGATAAGATCCCAGAGCTGGTGGAGGAGCTTAAGGGCAAGCTTGACAGCTTTTTTGAAGATGCCAAGATTACTTCCCCGTATGAGCTGCCAGCGCTTATGAAAAACAGGGATATCTTTATCACACAGTTAGCTGTACTATCCGCAATGGAGAAAGCTGGCAATGAGTTCGGTAGCCGGGGCTCTGCCCTCATCATAGATCCGAACGGGGAAAAGGTAAACGAAAAACTAGCTTCTTTCTCCTTCCGTCCGCTGAAGCAAAAGGATAAAAATTATCAAGTTGTTACAGAAAAAGACGGCGCCGGATTTAAATCCTATCTTGAGGAAGTAAGGCCTATCCCGGAGAGAGAAAGCTGGTTTGAAAACGTATGGAATGAGTATCGCCGTCGAACGAAACAAGCATAGACTTATAGGTATAGACTAGTATAAGAGCCGAACATGGCTATAGGAGGATTTACTATAGCTCATGTATCGGCTTTTTGCAAACATAATAACAAAAGGAATTTATAGACTATCCATTAAATGTTTGATATACTATATTCGTTAAAAGTGTGCATTTTTTGCTGCAGGGGTGATTGAGTGAACCCACATAATTATAATGAAGAGATGAAGCAGATAAATGTCTACTATGAGGAGAGCAACAGCTACGATAGCATCGATGAGCATTTTCACTACCAGCATGAGCTAATCATGGTAACAGAGGGATGTGCAGAGTTCGTAATCAACGGTAAAGTTCACATTGTTTCTAAAGACTCATTAGTTATTATCGGAGATTTAGAGCAGCATAAAATAAAGGCTTTAGAGTATCCATATAAGAGATACGTGCTTTCTATCTCCAATGAGCTTTGTCATCTAACGATACGAGAGCCATTGTTATTATCTATTTTACTACATCGCCCTAAGAATTTTTCCCACGTTATCGAGCTTACTCCGAAGTTGTCAGCTGAGATAAAAAAGCATCTAGACATACTCATAGACGAGTGCGAGCAGAAGCCGGAATTGTGGACAACCCGTGCAGCTTTGTACGTGACTGATATTTTGCTTTTGCTCTATAGGGATAATGCAGAGGTTTTTCCACGGAATAAGGATAGCGGTGCTACTCAGACTGTGCTTAAAATTCAGGAGTATATTGCACAAAATTATGGGAAGGAAATTTTACTGAAAGATTTAGCTGAGAAGTACTATATCAGCGAATTTTATCTATCCCGGCTGTTTAAAGAAGTCACCGGCTATGGTTTTAAAGAATATCTAATTTTGTATCGCCTAAATGAAGCGAAGAAGCTGCTGTGTAGTACAGATCTATCGGTAACAGATATCTGCCATGCCGTTGGTTACAGCAATGTAAACCATTTCATCCGCATCTTTAGACAGTATGAAGGCGTATCTCCCCTAAAGTATCGTAAGAAAATGCTAAGGTGTTTCTCTCAGTCACCTGGAAATTCAGAATGAAAAGCAAAAGGCATTAAAATTATAAAGCATTTCTTCAGGAGGAGTGGACTTATGTTAAAAACTGGATTAGTATCTATTACCTTTCGGCAGCTTTCACCAAAGGAAGTAGTGGAGCTTGTTAGGAAAAGCGGACTAAAAGGGATTGAATGGGGAGGAGATATCCATGTACCCCATGGTAATGTTTCTGCAGCGCGAGAAGTGAGCAGGATGACCAAAGATGAAGGGCTTGAGATAGCTGCCTATGGATCCTACTACAGGGTGGGCTGTGAAGGGCAGGAGAATGTACCTACTTTCGATTCTGTTTTAGAGACTGCGGTAGAGCTGGGGGCTCCGCTCATAAGGGTATGGGCTGGAGATAGGGGTTCTGATAAGGCGGACGAGGCTTTTTGGGCTAAAGTGGTGGAAGATTCTAAAAGAATAGGGGATATGGCGCAGAAGGAAGGAATTACTATTGCTTATGAGTATCACGGCAATACATTGACAGATACTTTAGAGTCGGTACAGAATTTGCTTAAGCAAGTAGATCATTCGAATGTTCGTACATATTGGCAGCCACTGCCCCACCACGATATGGAAAGCCGCGCAAAGGGCCTTGAAGAGGTTTTGCCCTGGCTTGAGAATATCCATGTGTTCCATTGGATAAACGTTGAGAGACATCCCTTAGAGGGAGGAACCGAAGAGTGGAATAAATATCTGCAGATGATACAGGGGCTCGAAGGGGAAAGGTATGCGCTAATTGAATTCGTAAAAGACGACCAGCCGGAGCAGTTCCTAAAGGATGCGGAAACGCTTAAGAGCTGGTTAAGGCTAGATTAAATCTTTAAAATAAAGTTATTTGTAAGAAGGAGGAATATAAGATGACACCGGAGGTATCGGTAGTATTAGTCGGTATAGGAGGCTATGGTAACTTATATGTAGAAGCTCTCCTAAATGAAGGGCAGGAGAGAGGGGTTAAAATTGTCGGAGCAGTAGATCCCAAGCCTGAAAATTGCAGGTATTATGATCAGCTGAAGGAGTTGGATATTCCATTTTTTGTATCCCTGGATGAATTTTATGCTGAGCACAGAGCAGATCTGGCAGTGATCTCATCGCCTATTCATTTCCATTCAGAGCAAACCTGCTTGGCTCTTGAAAATGGTAGCCATGTATTATGCGAAAAACCTATTGCTGCTACTATACAAGAAGTTAATAAGATGATCGAAGTTAGGGATAGGACTGGAAAGTTCGTATCCGTAGGATATCAATGGTCTAATAGCCTTGCAATACATAAGCTGAAAAAAGATATTATGGCAGGGGTATTTGGAAAGGCAAAGAAGTTTAAAACTATTATCCTATGGCCGAGAAATGAGGATTATTATCAGAGAGCATCTTGGTCAGGGAGAATAAAGGATAGCAGCGGAAGATGGATATTAGACAGCGTTGCTTCCAATGCTACTGCCCACTATCTTCATAATATGTTCTATGTTTTGGGCAGCGAGCTAGACAGAAGTGCGGTACCAGTAGAGGTTGAAGCAGAACTCTATAGGGCCAACAATATTGAAAACTTTGATACGGCTGCAATACGAGTATATACCGAGGAAGGGGTAGAGCTTCTATATCTTGGTTCCCATGCAATCAAAGATCGATTAGACCCAGTGTTCCATTATGAGTTTGAAAATGCAACGGTTGTATTTGGAGATCCAGATAATGAAGAAACTTCTACTGATATAGTGGCCTTTTTCAAAGACGGTACGAAAAAAAGCTACGGAGATCCGTTTGAAGAAGTAATACGCAAGCTATGGCTTGCTGTAGATGCCGTACGAGGAGAGGCTCAGATTCCCTGTGGATTGGAAGCGGCATCCTCTCAAGTTATTTGCATCAACGCTGCTCAGGAATCGACAAATCCCGTTGAATTCCCTTCAGACATAATTAGAAGGCTAGAAGAAGAGAAACTCACATGGGTGGAAGGTTTGGCGGAGACTTTGAAGGAATGTTATGCTGCTGGTAAGATGCCTTCTGAAATGGGAGCTAGCTGGGCTAAGCTAGGGAAAAAGATCGATACTAGAGGATACGATTATTTTAAGGGGGAGAACTTAAAGTGAGGATATGCATTATAGGTTCAAGTGGTCACCATGGCTATGCCCTGGATGCGATAAAAAATGATTCTGACTGTCAGCTTGTAGGTATTGCTCCGGGGTCCGAAGGTGAGAATATAGATGGACTTCAAGAAAAGATCTCACGAATCGGCCTCCAAGCTCCAGTATATGAAGATTACCGCGCTATGCTGGATGAGCTGAAGCCCGATATTGCGGTGGTCAACTGTTATTTTGGGGATCACGCTAAAGTAGCGCTGGAGGTATTGAAGCGAAAAATCCATATATTTATTGAAAAGCCGATAGCAACTACTTTAGAAGATTTGGAGCTAGTTAAAAAAGAGTATGAAAATTCAGGGGTTCATCTTGCAGCCATGATGGGAATCCGTTATAAATCCCACTTTTTGACTGCCTGGGAGTCTATAAAACAGGGCAGCATAGGAAAAGTTCGGCTCATGAATGCTCAAAAATCCTATAGGCTGGGCTCTAGAAGCGAATTTTATAAACATAGAGAAAGCTATGGAGGCACAATTCCATGGGTGGGAAGTCACGCCATAGATTGGATGTACTGGCTTAGCGGGGAGAAGTTCGTTAGTGTGTATGCGTCCCATTCGAGGCAGTACAACCAGGATCATGGGGATTTAGAAGTGACTGCCCTCTGCCATTTTACTTTCACTAATGAAGTATTTGGCGGGGTTAATATTGACTATCTCAGGCCGACGACCGCACCAACCCATGATGATGACCGCATCCGGATTGCAGGAACTGAAGGGGTTATAGAAGTACGTGGAGGCAAAGTTTACTTAATCAATAATGAAGCGGAAGGAGAGCAAGAGCTTCCGCTGCTGCCGGAGAAGAATATATTTGCAGATTTTCTAAGACAGGTTAGGGGTGAAGGAGAATGCATGGTAAGTGCAGAAGACTCCTTTGCAGTAACTGAAGCTTGTCTTAAAGCTCGTCTATCTGCTGATAAGCAGGAAGTCGTTTATTTTTAGTTGAAATATTAGATAATAAGTGGGACAAGGGTTTTTACCCTTGTCTTTCTTGCTTTTAAGAAATTAAATGATAAATTTATTAAATGGGGTTTGATTGGAGATGAAGTTGGGACGGCTGGAATTTCGTAAAGCAGTTGAAACTGATATAGATAGTATTTTAAATATAATAAGGCAGGCGCAAGCCTATTTTAAGGAGCAGGGCATTGACCAGTGGCAAAATGGCTATCCCAATTATGAGACTATAAAAAGCGATATTGATAATCAGTATGGATATGTATTGTTGAAAGATAGGGATATAGTTGCCACTGTAGCGCTTATTTTTGATGGAGAGAAAAGCTATGAAACCATTTATGAAGGCAGCTGGATAAGCAGTGAAGAGGAATATGCTACTATACATAGGATAGCAGTGCATTCCGATTATAAAGGATTGGGATTGGGGTCTATAATTATTAATAAAATCGAAGATATATGTTCAAGTAGGGGAATTAACAGCATTAGGGTGGATACCCATGAAGATAACTTATCGATGCAGAGGCTGTTATACAAGAATGGATTTAAATATTGCGGCATAATATATTTGGAAGATAACAGTAAAAGGCTGGCCTTTGAGAAGTTATTGACTAGGGAAAATACTATAAATTTTGTCGAAAATACTGTATAATTGTTAGTGTGCGATGTAGTGAAGGATATATAAGCGTATAAAAATTAATTGTGAGGAGAGTTCATGTTGAAGAAGAGAGGACTTATAATATTTACTTTATTTTTGGTTTTACTATTTGTTATTCAAGGCTGCACAACAAATGCGCCAACAAGTTCCGATGGGATATTAGAAGATGAAATAGTGTCAGAAGATATAGATGAAAAGCAAGATGCAGCTGAAGAAAATAATGGTGGAAATATCTCTGAAATTGGAGAAGAGGAAGATTCAGCAGAAGATGAAGGTTTAACAGATGGGGATAGTATAAATTCTAGCGATAAGCAGGATGAGAACAATGGCGATAAAGAAGGCACGGATATTGAAAATATAGTCTATATCAGTGCCGATAGGCTAAACGTACGGCAGGAACCATTTGTCAGCGCCCCTAAGATTGGTCAGTTGATGAAGGGGGCAGGAGTTGCAGTTTTAGAAACTAGTATCGGACAGGATGAAAAAGAGTGGCTTAAGATATCCTTCGATAATGGAAATGAAAAGACTACCGGCTGGATAGCGGCTGAATACACTGTAAAGAATCGGATAGAAGCGTTAGATGAGCAGTTTAGAAACTTGGACTTTTCAGCTCAGGATAAAGTAGATGAATATCCAGACAATCCTAGGGTAAAGGTTAGGGGTATATATTTGACCATCCACTCGGCCAGCGGAAGTAGGCTGGATTCTCTAATTGAGATGGCTAAGAGAACCAATATCAATGCTTTTGTAATAGACGTAAAAGATGACAATGGGTATATGCTGTTTCCAACGAAAGCAGCAGAGAAGTTTGCGCCTAAAGCCAATGAGAAGGCTCCCGTCAGGGATATAAATGCTTTTATGAAAAAGCTCAAGGATAATGGCATCTACACCATTGCCAGGATTGTTACTTTCAAGGATCCCGTATATACAGAAACTTATCCGGACAAAGCCATAATTGACAAAAGAACTGGCAAGCCCCATACCAACAACGACGGCCTTCGCTGGGCAAGCCCATACGATAGACAGCTTTGGGAATACGATGTGGCAGTAGCTAAAGAGGCAGCAGAGGTTGGATTTAATGAGATACAGTTCGACTATGTCCGATTCCCCGCTTCCAATGGGGGTAAGCTGGATTCGGTCCTGGATTATAGAAATAATAGGGGTGAAACTAAGCCCCAGGCGATACAAGATTTTCTCAAGTATGCCTATAAAGAGCTATCGCCATACCAGGTATATATTGCTGCCGATGTGTACGGTTTGGTAGGCTCTGCCATCGATGATATGGGGATTGGACAGTACTGGGAGGCGATCAGCAACGTGGTTGATTATATATGCCCGATGATGTATCCCAGCCATTATGCCAATCACACCTACGGGCTGCCAGTGCCAGATGCATACCCATACGAAACTATATATCACTCAATCAGAGATTCGCTGCTTAGGAATAACAATATAGAAACCCCTGCAATAATCCGGCCCTGGATTCAAGACTTTACAGCCAGCTGGGTCAAGGGACATATAAGATACGGGGAAGCTGAAGTTAGGGCACAGATTAAAGCTTTAGAAGAAAATGGAATAGACGAATTTATGCTGTGGAACCCCAATAATATATATACTGAGGAAGCATTAAGATAGGGACAAGGTAAAACCTTGTCCCTATCTTAATGTAAGGGCTGATATGCCATGGGTATATTGCATCCTTTAGCTATAACCTCATCGATGCAGATTAGGTCATCACGGCTTACTTGGGATATGGAAGTTTTGCCGAGGGCCCGGATGCCTTCCACCAGCTCTAGCCGGCAGGCTTCCAGGAAGTTGTTAAGGCTTTCGGCACCCAAGTTTATATTAAAACGTTTGGAATGCCGGCCTTCATACCAGGTAAGGGCGGTGGGAGGCTCAAAGGGCAGCGCCTTTTCTATTTGACCATGGGACACTGCAAAAAGCGCCACTGTTCCTATATAGCAGGCATCTGCTCCCAAGGCACATACTTTTAAAACATCTCCAGGGGTTCGTATCTTCCCCGATACGATTAGGGATACCCTATCTTTATATCCGTTTTCTTCAAGCCATTTAGCAGCGCGATAGGTGGCAAACACCGTAGGAACTCCGAAATCATCCTGCAAAATGGGAGGAGAGCCCTTAGTTCCGGCCTCTGCTCCGTCCAGCGAAATAAAATCTATACCGCTGGAGCACAGCCAGTACAAATCCCTTTCCAAATATTTGCCAGCTCCGATTTTGGCCCCTATAGGAACTCCGCCGCTGATGCTGCGAAGTTTTTCAATCAATTTTGGAAGATCTTCGGGCCGCTGAACTTCCGGCTGGCGGGAATGGGTTATTAAATCTTTGCCGGGAGGCACTTTAAAATCCTTTCTTAGCCGTTTATCAACTAGCTGGCTTTTTATGATATGGCCAGCCCCGGCATAGGCTCCTTGGCCAAATTGGATTTCTATAGCTTCGCAGTTTTGGAGGATTTCGGGAGTTTTCCCCCAATCGCCCCTATTATATTGGTAGATTAAAATTTTTGCTTCATCTCGAATTTCCTGAAGGAGGGGGCCGGCCCCGCTATTTATCGCAATATCCGCCATGGTTGCACTCTTGGCCAGGGCTATAGCCACCGGCTTGCTGATAGCAATTCCGTAGGCCATAGGAGCTATCATAACAGGAGCTTTTATTGTAAAAGGCTTCGCAGCCATTTTTCCGATGGTGACGCTAGTATCTATTTCGGTTGTTACATCAACGGGCATGGGTTCAAACTGGGCGATATTAAATTTAATACTATCTAGGCTGGGGAATTTGAAAGGGGTTCCCATTGGACGTTCTATCATCTTACCATTGTTGCTAGCTCTAAGGTGGGTTTCGATAGCGATTTCAGGGTTAAGGCGTATCGTGGAGGATATAAGTTCCCATAGGTTTTCATCGTACATATCGTTGCTCAGTATGCGGTAAAATCTATCAAACATCTTGTTAGCAATAGTTCGTCCAGCCCACCGAACCCCCGCAGCTCCTAGGATAGTGGCGGCAGCTCCTGCCATGAGCCAGTGTTTTAATTTTTTTTCATCCATATTAAGCATCCCCTCTCAATACATTCAAAGCTTATACAATTAATTTTTTAGTCTTTAATATTATGTGATAAGTTTAATTTATAATTCAAAATAGCTTATATATTAATCCTTGAATTGATA
>CALGOY010000157.1 GCA_937960725.1 uncultured Bacillota bacterium | reverse complement strand
CATATTGGTCATTCATACACTACGGTGGCTGCAGATGCAATGGCCCGATTCAAGAGGCTAACGGGATACGATGTTATGTTTTTAACCGGGACAGATGAGCACGGACAGAAAATCGAACGAATAGCCAAGGAAAAGGGTGTATCTCCAAAGGAATATGTGGATGAGATTGTGGCGGGAATTAAGGAGCTTTGGAAGTTGCTTGAAATAAGCTATGATGATTTTATCCGCACCACAGATGAGCGCCATATAAAGGTGGTACAGAAGATATTTAAAAAGCTGTATGACCAGGGGGATATATATAAAAGCGAATATGAGGGCTGGTACTGTACTCCTTGTGAATCATTCTGGACCGAGCTGCAGCTAAAGGATGGCTGCTGCCCTGATTGTGGAAGAGGCGTGGAACTCGTCAAGGAGGAGAGCTACTTCTTAAGGCTTTCTAAATATCAGGATCGACTAATTAAGTATATCGAAGAGCATGATGAATTTATCCAACCTGCTTCCCGCAAGAATGAGATGCTCAACAACTTCCTTCGTCCTGGATTGGAAGATTTGTGTGTTTCCCGAACCTCCTTTAAGTGGGGAATTCCGGTAACCTTCGACGATAATCATGTAATATATGTATGGATTGACGCTTTGTCTAACTATATTTCTGCCCTGGGCTATATGACAGAAAATGATGAGAAATACCGCAAATATTGGCCGGCAGATGTCCATCTGGTCGGAAAGGAAATTGTGCGATTCCATACCATTATATGGCCCATCATGCTCATGGCATTAGGTGAGCCTTTGCCAAAACAAGTTTTTGGCCATGGCTGGTTGATTTTAGAAGGGGGCAAGATGTCCAAATCTAAAGGAAATGTGGTAGATCCGGTAGTATTGGTGCAGCGCTATGGTGTGGATGCTATAAGGTATTTCTTGCTGAGGGAGGTGCCCTTTGGGGCAGACGGAGTATTTTCCAATGAGGCCTTGGTTAATAGGATTAATTCAGACCTGGCTAACGATTTAGGTAATCTACTCAGCCGTACGGTGGCGATGATTGAGAAATATTTTGATGGCGAGATCCCTGCACCGACTGAAACAACAGAAGTGGACAAGGAACTTCAAGGGATGGCCCTAGGACTACCTTCTAAAGTTGAAAAATTGATGGATAGCTTGCAATTTAGCGATGCCCTTGTTGAGATATGGAAGCTGATAGGCAGAACTAATAAATATATCGATGAGACTATGCCTTGGGTGTTGGCAAAAAATGAAAGCCAAAGACCTCGCCTAGGCACTGTTCTGTATCATTTGGCGGAGTCTTTGAGGTTTATATCTGTACTTATAAGCCCCTTTATGCCCCAGACTCCTATTAAAATTAGGGAGCAGCTGGGAATTGGGGAGGGAGATTTGGCTAGTTGGGAAAGCTTAAGTAGCTTTGGCAGAATCCCCGAGGGCGTAAAAGTAAATAGAGGTAAAGCTATATTCCCAAGGCTGGATGTGGAAAAAGAGCTGGAGGAGTTAGCTAAGATACTGCCTGTAGACAGCAATCAAGCTCAAGAGCAATCAAAGAAAAAAGCTGCCAAGGTGGAAGCTAAAGAGAAAGATGGAGAAGATAATGGGTCAGAGATAACTATAGATGACTTTGCCAAGTTAGACCTGAGGGTGGCTAAGGTTATAGCTGCAGAAAAGATTGAAAATGCGGACAAGCTGCTTAAGCTAGAGCTAGAAGTTGGAGAGGAGACCCGGCAGGTAGTCTCCGGTATAGCTCAGCACTATACTCCAGAACAGCTGGTCGGAAAAAATGTAATCCTTGTGGCAAATTTAAAACCTGCGAAACTGAGGGGCGTTCTATCTCAGGGGATGATTCTTGCAGCTACGGATGACGAAGGCAATTTGGCGCTATTAGGCCTGGATAAGGATATGCCCTCAGGTGTACGAATTAGCTAAGGAGGATAGGTGCTTATATGTATTTTGATACCCATGCTCATATGGATGATAGGCGGTTTGATAAAGACCGGGAGGAGCTCTTTAAGGAGCTGCCCTCCCGGGGAATTTCTCTTATGATAAATCCAGGTACCGATCTAACATCTTCTAAAAAGGCTATTGAATATGCTAGGACTTATGAATATGTTTATGCTGCTGTAGGCTTTCATCCCCACGACGCTAAAAATATGCAAGATGAGGATTTAGATATGCTGGAGGAAATGGCGCTAAACAATCCTAAGGTAGTGGCTATAGGGGAGATAGGCCTTGATTACCATTATGACTTTTCACCGAGGGAGGTTCAGAAAGAGAGATTCATCCAGCAGCTTGAGCTAGCAGCTAAACTCAAGCTTCCTGTTATAATTCACAATAGAGAATCCCATGGGGATATGATGAATATATTGGAAGAGAAGAAAAATATATTGACAGGCGGGGTAATGCACTGTTATTCTGGAAGCTGGGAGATGGCGGAAAGGCTTCTGGATTTAGGGTTTTATATTTCCTTGGCAGGCCCAGTTACTTTTAAGAATGCAAAGCGAGCGGTAGAAGTAGCTAAAAAGATTCCATTAGACCGCCTGCTAATTGAAACCGATAGTCCTTATCTTACGCCGGTACCCCATAGGGGAAAGAGGAATGACCCCGGATATGTAAAATTTGTAGCGGAAAAGATAGGGGAGCTCAGAGGGCTTTCCGGAGAAGAAGTTGGAAGGATTACAAAGGAGAATGGAATGAGGCTGTTTTCCATCGAGTAGATGATGATATTATAGTTTACGATTTGGGGGATTGGAAAAGGGTGAAAGCTGATGAATACCTATGTGTATAAGCTGTATGATGCGCTATATATCAACCTGACTAACCGCTGCACCAATGCCTGTAATTTCTGTATAAGGGATGGCAGAGAAGGCATGGGGGATTATAACTTATGGCTGGATAAGGAACCTACTGCTGAAGAAGTTATAAAGGAAATAGGGGATCCTACTCAATATAGCGAAATCGTATTCTGCGGCTTTGGAGAACCTATGATAAAACTGGATGAATTGATTGAGATTGCAAAGGAAGTGAAGAAGAGAGGCGGAAAGGTCCGGATAAACACCAACGGCCATGCTAATATATACCATGGGGAAAATGTTGTGCCAAAGCTTAAAGGAATTGTAGATGTTATATCTATTAGCCTAAACGCTCCCACTGCGGAGCAGTATCAGGAGATATGCCGTTCCAGGTATGGCTTGAAGGCCTTTGATGCAATGCTGGATTTTGCTCGGGAGTGCGTGGGAACAATTCCAGAGGTGGTTATGTCGGTGGTAGATGTTTTGTCCCCTGAGGATATTGAGAAATGCAGGAAGATCGCGGAGGATATCGGGGCGACTTTTAGGCTGCGTCATAAGGAGTAAGTTTAAGGAATAATAAATAATAAAGCCAATAAATATAGAGAACAGGGAGCTATTTTTCAGCCTTCCCTGTTTTTTCATTGCAAGTATAAATTTTTCATTGCAAGTATAAATCAAGAAAAATTAGGAAAAATAAGAATGAGCTCCCAGGTAGCTTGAAGATTTTAAGACAAGCCAAAAATATTACAAAACATTGACAGATTATTAAAAATATATTACAATGTTTCAAACGGCTTCCCTGCTCTTTAAATTTTAAGGAGGGTAAAAAATGGATCCAGAGATACGGGGCATGTTTAATAGCAGGATATTAATCCTAGCAGGCATTGCCCTAGCTGTTATCGGAGGAGCCTCTATAGCATTTGCCCACTATATCGATGAGGCTTCCCATATGGTGACATTGAACGATAATGGGCATATAGTGCAGATTGTCACAATGGAAGAAAATATAGGCAAACTATTAGATAAATATGAAATTTCCTTGGGGCCTGATGATGAAATAAAACCAAGCCCTGAAGAAGAGATTAGGGATGATATCACTATTGAAATAACTCGAGCATTTAAAGTAAGCGTCCAGGCTGATGGAGAGATTAAAAATGTATATCTTACTAAGGGTACTGTAGAGGATGTTTTGAAAAAAGCTGGTGTTAGGCTAGGGGAAAAAGATTATACCAACTATAGGCTTAATCAGCCAGTAGTACCTGGAACCGTTATAAAAGTTACTAGGGTAAGCGAAGAGGTGTTGGTGGAAAAGGAAGCGATACCCTATAAAGTGGTGACCCGCACCAACAGCAATTTAAATCAGGGAGTTGAGCGGGTTGTTCAAGAAGGAAAGCAGGGAGAGCTGCATAGGGAGATATTGGTCACCTACAGGGATGGCGTGGAAGTATCCCGAGAGGTAGTTGGGGAGAAGGTAGTGCAGCCGCCTGTTGATCGGATTGTTGAAAAAGGAACTGCTAAAGTTGTAACCACATCCCGGGGCGGCGATAGGGTGCGCTACAGGAGCGTTCAGACTTTTACTGCTACAGCATATACCCATACGGGGAATAAAACTAGCACGGGGATATGGCCTAAAAGAGGGATTATATCAGTAGATCCCAAGGTTATTCCCCTTCACAGCACCGTCTATATCGAATTTCCCAAAGGCTGGGAGCATCTAAATGGCTATTATAAAGCTATGGATACCGGAGGTGCGATAAAAGGGAATAAAATAGATTTATTCCTAGAGACGGAGTCGTTGTGTAGACAGTTTGGAAGAAGACAAGTAAAAGTTTATTTTCTGAAATAGGGATGTTACAGGCAGGATGTAAATCCTGCCTTTTTGTTGGAAGGAGGGCATGGAGGGTGGATAATCTTACATCTCCCAGGGTAGTAAAATCTATCTTGGACAAGCATGGTTTTCATTTTACTAAAAGCCTGGGCCAAAACTTTCTCATAGATGATAACATATTGAAAAAGATCGTTGAAGCAGCGAACCTCAGCAAGGACGACAGGGTTTTAGAGATTGGGCCAGGGATTGGTACTCTTACTAGGGAATTAGGAACTTTGGCCCATAAGGTCGTTGCTGTGGAGATTGATCAGCGGCTTATCCCTATTCTACAGGAGACTTTAGCTGGTTTTGATAATGTCAGCGTAATACAGGGGGATATTTTGAAAATAGACCTCGTGGAATTAGTACATAATTCCTTTGACGGCAAGCCCTTTAAGGTAGTAGCTAATCTCCCCTATTACATTACAACCCCTATAATAATGGGCATATTGGAGCGGGGACTGCCTTTTGAGAGCATAACAGTTCTAATACAAAAGGAAGTAGCCCAGAGAATGGTCGCTTCTCCCGGAAGCAAGGAATATGGAGCTTTATCGGTGGCGGTTCAGTACTATACCATACCGCGAAGCGTTGCAAAGGTGCCTGCCAGCGTATTTATGCCTCCCCCTAAGGTGGATTCTATGATAGTAACTATGGAGAGGAGGAAAGAACCTCCGGTTTTTGTAGAGGATAGGAAGCTTTTTTTCGATGTAGTCCATGCTTCCTTTGCTAAGAGAAGAAAAACTTTGCTCAATAACTTGATATCCGCTAAGGAAATTTTGGAAGGATGGACTAGGCAGGAGATTGAGGAGCTCTTATGGGAGTGCGGCATAGACCCCCAAAGGCGGGGTGAAACTTTAAATGTTGAAGAATTTGCTTCAATATCTAATAGCATTCTATACAAAAAGAAATCCAAATTGTAATTTGGATTTCTTTTTTTGTATTATCACTCATATACTATTATGAAGCTAATATAAATTTTATTAAGAACAAGAGGGGGGAAGGCAAGTTGGCGAAAAATTATTACCATCGTTCCTTTATAATTTTAAAGCCCAAGGAATCTGGATATTCTATTATTTCTGGAAGAGAGCCAGCGGGATATTGCAAGCTGGAAATTAGAAGAGGGAGGGGAAGGGTACAGGTTTACGTTCAGGACCTCAAACCTGCAGAGCAGGAAGGTGGCATTTATGAATTGTATTTGGTTTCTGAACAGGACAAGATCGAGCCCATAAGGCTGACAAGCATACAAGTCAATAACCGGGGGCGGGGAGAAAAGGCAGTAGAGTTTGATGCAACGAATGTAAACGGTACGGGCTATCCCTTGGAAATGTTTCATGCTTTAGCGATTGTATTTAAGTCAGAAAGCCAGGAAAAAGGGATGAGAATCGGCTATCCATTGGTTGGCTACTCCAGCAAGAATGTGCAAATAGATTGGGCAGGACGGGTTACAAGTTATTTCGTGGGAAGTTATGAAAATCTTGAGGTATGTGAAAATGAAGAAGACGAAGCGCTTGCGGAAAAGGAGATTATAGTATCAGTAAAAGATGAAGAGCAAGGGGCAGGCGTGCAGGAAAAGATAAACGTACAGGAAAAGGGAGAGGAAGCTGCAGAGGCTGAAGCTGTCGGTGAACTGGCGGATCAAACAGATGAATGGGATGTAGCAGTAGCTGCAGAAGAGGATGGAGCTGAAGATGATATACCAGCTGAACCAGCTGTGGAAGCAGCAGATAAAATAGAGGATGTAGCTGACGGGGCAGTAGAGGAAGTAGAAGCTCAAGTAAAGGCTGAAGCGGAAGAGGAAGAAGAACAAAGCATACCGGATTTGGTTGAAACTAAAGCTGAAGATAGCTTCGAGGATAAGGTTGAATATAAAGCCGAGGCTAAATTCGAAGATTTAGTTGAAGATGAAGCCGAAGCTGCAGCAGAGAATAAAGCAAAAGATGAAAGCTATGGCCGGACTCTGGAAAGCGAAGTAAAGCAGAGCTACTGGGATAATGTAAAAGACTACTTCATGGGGCTTTTTAAGACCCATAGATCGATACGGCCTTTTGCAGAGGATATGGGAGATGCCGAATGGATAATGGTGCAGCAGCCAGGGATTTATCCTGGATACTATGCAGGCCCTTACTACAGCCAAACATATTCGCCATATAATCAAATATACAACGGGGCTACATATATTGATCACTATATTGTTGGATTAATAAGGCAGCAAGGTGAAGTAAAATATGTTGTTTATGGCGTTCCCAGTATGTACAGCATGATGCCTCCAACCAATATGATGGGCTTTTCCAGATGGGTCCCTGTAAGAAACGGATATGGAATGGGATATTGGCTTGCTTATATAGATGCTGCTACAGGATGTATCGTATATCCCTATGGAAAGGAATGATATTTCATCATTCCTTTTGTTTTTTGAAAAATCAAAAAGAGCCTTTATTTTCCAACAACTTTATGGTAAAATATAACTGTATATTTACATAAATTTCTATATATTCAACAATTCAACATATAATTACATAAAATGTATTAAATGATATAAAAATGTCGTTTTTTGCAAAAAATGAGAGTAGGAGGAATAGCGATGGAAAAACAAAAGATTAGAGTCGCCGTAATAGATGATAATCCGGGAATTAGAGAAATCATATCTTCTTATATCCAACTGCAAGAGGATATGAATGTGGTGGGCTTAGGCTCAAATGGCTTGGAAGGTCTGGAAATTATTAAGAATCAGCGGCCTGATGTGGTGATTTTAGATATGATTATGCCTAAGTTGGATGGACTAGGGGTGCTGGAGCGAATGAATCAGTATTCGGGGGAGAATAGACCTTCTTTTATATGCTTATCGGCAGTTGGTCAGGAGGAGCTGGTCCGTAAGGCCATCGGGTTGGGCGCAAAATATTACATGATCAAGCCCTTTGATATGGATATGGTAATAAAAAGGATTAGAGAGCTAGCAGGGGGCCAGGGATTTGTAAAGCAAAGCTTATCGCCATCTGATAAAGGAAAGAAGCTAGAGGAAAAGATAACTGATATATTCCTGCTCATAGGAATACCCGCCCATATAAAGGGATATCATTTTTTAAGAGAAGCTATTAAAATGGTTGTTGAAGATGGAGATATAATAAATAGCATAACTAAAGAATTATATCCTGGCATTGCTAAAAAGTTTAAAACAACCCCTAGCAAAGTGGAAAGGGCGATCAGGCATGCTATCGATGTGGCATGGAATCGCGGAAAGGTAGAAAATATAAACCAGCTTTTTGGATATAAGGTGTATGATAGCAATGATAAACCTACAAATGGCGAATTTATTGCATTGATTGCGGATAAATTGAGCATGGATAGGAGTGCCTAATGGAGATATACGTTGTACCGCCTAAAGGAGAGGTTGACAATATGTAGTTTATCATAATATGATAATATCAGGATATAAAATATTTATATCTTGTTGAAAGGTAAGGTTGAAATAGGAAAGGTAGGGCAGGATATAACAGATGGCGGTACAACTATCATATTATGAACGAAAAGCTGAAATTTTAAAGGCTCTAGGGCATCCCGTGCGGTTGTGTATCGTAAATGGGCTGCTTACTAAACCCTGTAATGTAACAGGAATACAAGAATGCCTTGAACTTCCCCAATCGACCATATCCCAGCATTTGGCCATCCTAAAAGCCAGAGGCATAATAAAGGGCACGAGAAATGGACTTGAGATCGTCTACTCGGTGGTTGACGAGGATGTAAAGCGGCTTATCAAGGCTTTCATGGAAAGAGAAGAATCCTTTCAAAAATAGGAGGAGGATCATATTATGGTAGATTCGATCCTAGTAATAGGAGGAGATAGGGCTGCCCTTAAAGTTGCTGTAAAGCAGCGGATACAAAACCCAGATAAGGAAGTCAGCGTATTTATACCAAATCACGTATTTCCTTACAGAGATTTTAGCATAAGCGATTTTGTAAATATGGGGATAAGGGATTTTCAGGCGTTCAGGCAAAGAGTCGTAGAGTATTATAAATCACAATTTAACATTAATGTATTTACCAATTGCGATATTAAGGCTATAGTTCCGGATGAGAGAAAAATTGCAGTATGGGATCATAAACAAAAGGCTGAAGTATTCTATGAGTATGCTACTTTAGTTCTCGCAACTGGCAGCGTACCATCGTACCCCTCCGTGGAAGGAATAGGCCTTGATAATGTATATTTTGGGGATACATCCTATGAAGCGCTTAAAATCCTTGATTTGCTGGATACTGGGGAAGTTAAGCAGGCTGTAGTAGTTGGGGGAAATCTTTCCGGTATTCAAACTGCACAGGCCATTTGGGAGAAGGATATACTAGTAACTCTGGTGGAAGAAGGAGAACATATATTGCCGGAGTTTGACCCGGAGATAGCTGAGATAGTGCGCAAGCACATGGTAGAAAAAGGAGTAGAAGTAATAACCGGCCAGCAGGTACTCAGCCTGATTGGAAATCCCAATGGCCAGGTTGTAGAAGTCCATACTCCGGAGCACATAATAACTTGTCAAATAGTCATTTGGATGACGGAGCGAAAGCCCGATATTGAGCTAGCGGAGGATGCTGGACTTTATATAGAGGATGAAGCTATCGTAGTGGACGATAATATGAAAACTACAACGCCCGGGATATATGCCATAGGAGCCTGCGCTGGAGAGAAGGATTTGTGGAATTCGGTTTTGAGCGCAGAGACAATAAGAGTTTTTGACTTTTATATTTCTAAAATAGGAATGTCTGCGCAGCAGGCTGCTGATGCTGGGTATGATTCAGTGCCAGTGTTAGTGACCGGTCATGATGAACCGATGTATTCTTACGCTGCTGAAGAGATGAGCGCAACTTTGCTAACAGATAGAGAAACGAGAAAATTATTAGGAGCTCAGTTTTTAAGCAAATCTCCTGTGGGAAGGTTTGCAGATTTTATTGATGGATTGATTACTAAAGACGGTACTATAGATGACTTAATAAAGGTTAGTAGCCGTTCTAACGCTATGGAGTTTATGATGTTGTTATCTAATGCTATGTTGGATAAGATTGAAAATCGCTACAATACGATTTCTCCAGTGGAATTGTATAAGATCGTGGAGGATCCAGATTTAACAATATTAGATGTGCGGACAGAAGCGGAAGCTACTATAAGCAAAATACCCAATTCATTGAATATACCTATTAGGAGTTTGGAAACAAGGATCGAAGAGCTGGAA
>CALGOY010000156.1 GCA_937960725.1 uncultured Bacillota bacterium | reverse complement strand
ATTACCGCTGGGTCCGTAAGATCTATTCGGCTGATACGGGTCCATATCTCGGAGAAAAAATCTTTAGAATTGTTATCTACATGCCTATATACAGGAGTTTCATGTTTTCCGATGTCCTGTCTGTATAAAAAAATGTTGCTCACAAGGCGATAGCTAAGAAAAACTATACCAGCAATAAGTAATACAACTGTAATATTGTAGAAAATGTCGGTCCTTCTTTTTATTCTAACTCTTGCCAATATTACCCCACCTTTTGCCCCTTCATCTTATGAGATAGCATCCTTTTATACTCTATTCACAGATTATTAAATATATTCCTTATAACCGCTTTTTCTATAATTAATATTCTACAGCAATGCCTGGTGGGTATGGCAAAACAAGTTATAATCATTCAGATAAAAGCCGCTTTTCGCCGCTAATTTTTTGGATAGGAGCTATGTTCTGCGTAACCTCTAGAGTGCCTAGGTATTCCCCATTTTCATCCCTTAATGCAAGATAGCGAATATAAACATACTTATCCCCCATCTGTAGCCAGAACTCTTCCTTATCTTTTCTGCCAGATTTGAAATCTTCTAATATTTTTTCTACGATATGCATGCTGGATGGAGGATGGCAGTTTTGTACCTTTCTTCCAATAGCCGCCTTAGTTCTAGTAAAAATCCTATCCTTAGCTTGGGAGAAATATCTAACAACATCGTCCTTATCAACGAATGTGATATCTATAGGAAGATTATTTAATAATACGTCTAATTCTTTGAAAGTTAACGAACCAGTTTCAAAGGGTACAACTCCCTCTTGCTGGGGCTGTTTTTTCTCTACAATTTCTTTTTTAGCTTTATTCCTTTCGGGATTCCATACCCTCTCCGGATTTACAAAAGTATATCCAATTTCATCGCTCTCTTCTGCGATGCTCGCCCACTCATCCTCTGTTAGCTTTTCCAGGGCCATGGGAAACAATATTTTTTCCTCTTTAAATATCATTTCTGAAACCTTATGCAAAGCCTGTTCTATTTTCTGTATAATTTCCTCTCGATTCCCCTGATATGAAGTTAACAGGTCTTTAATGGCTTTTAGCTCAGCTCGTATTTCATCATCCACCCCCCACATAACCATAGGCGGAGCTGTTATGCCGTATTTTTCTAAATAAGGAAAAAGTAAATTTTCCTTTCTGCTGTAGTGCTTGTCAATTTCCATAAGAGTGCTTAATTTCTTCCTAAGCTTGCTAATCACCGAAGAAGAGTCTGCTTGCTTTAATTCATCTACTAAGGGCTGGATTTCTTCATCGATAAGCTTTTGTATTCTCTCATTTTCCAGCTTGAAAGTATGTATAGGATGTCCTGGTATGTCCTCTGGTTTTTCTTCCCGATGAATTTCTTCAATAGAACCTTTAAATAGCGCTGCATGGACATCGCACAGCCTTTGAACCTCCGATACGGGCATGCCTTCCATGATTAGGGTTTGTTCCAATTGGGATATTTCGGACACGGAAATGCCCTCTATAATTTTTTCAAATTTCGGCTTAACTTCCTCTATG
>CALGOY010000155.1 GCA_937960725.1 uncultured Bacillota bacterium | reverse complement strand
GTATTAGAGGTCGGAAACGGTGTACAAGCCATTTTCGGACCGACTTCCGACACGAATAGAGCTTAGAAGGAACTTCTAATGAGGTTATCTGAACCTCCTGAACAGGCTTAGTTTCAAATAAAACTCCATCTACTTTTATCCCCTGCCTAAATAGGGATTTTGCCCTTTCTACCCCGTCCCCTATATTCTGATTCCCATCGGTTAGAAGTACGACCCGTTTTCGGCTATCTTTCGGCATCAAGGCAGCAGCCATCTGCAGACCCTTGTCTATATTTGTAAAATGGGATTCAGGTACGGTTTCAAAGCCGCTGAAGGATACATCTTCAGCCACCGGCTGCTCTACAAGAGCGTCTTTTCCAAATGTGATAATAGCTATGTCATGTTTCGCTGATTTATATTTCACAGCTTCCTGAATGAAAGATGCCATGCTATCCCTGATATCCCTGGTACTTTCGGATAAATCGACTGCAAATATAATGGTAGTGCGATCTGTATATTTTCCTATGCTCATCCCAGCCAAAGATAAAAGGAGCAAAACGACTACAGCACAGCGTAAGATAGCTGCCCATCTTTCTTTACTGCTTTTTCGCCTATCCGATGTTCGATAGCTCCAGGCAATAAATCCAACTAACGGTAAAATTAATAAAGCTATCCATATATTATCAAAGCTAATACCCACGTTGATACACCCACCATTCCACCAAAATCAAAGCCAATGCCGCCCATATCAATATATTCCATATCTCCCTACGCCCTAAGGGAGTCGGTTTTTGATTTATTTCCCCGTCTTCAATATCCAAAATCTCGCTGGACTGTCTTAGATTAGATTCCTTATGGACTGGAATGTGGACGGTGAAAAAGCTTTCTACTACTTCTCCGTCATCTAGTATCTGCTTAACCCTATATATCCCAACCTCTTCCGTGTCATCAAAAGGTGGAACAGGAAATGGAGGGGCAATGGATATTTTCCTCCCGGACGGAGGCACCACATAAACTTCTTTTGCGTGGGGCAGTGGATTGATTGCCAATTCCTCTCCGGCAAATTTTTTTACATCTTGTTCAACCGCCCTAGGAAGCATCCATTCCATCAGATTCTGTATTAGAATAGGAAAATCAACTTTTAACGGTAAATCGCTATTGTGAATATCGAAAGCAAACACTGCTATCCTTTGATTTTTAAGCTCTCCTGCCAGAAGAAGGGGATTTTGCCCATCATCTAGAACGGTTTGCAGCCCTGATGTAGGCTCTAAGCTTACCGCCTCTGCGATATGAAATTGCTCCGGATGAACATATTCCATTAAGTGCTTATATGAAGAATCTCCCCGAATACGTACATTGCCGGGAACAAACTCTTCTCCTATATTTAATAATTCAGCTTCTTCCCCCTGAGGTTTTTGAGGATTAAATATGAGGATACTTCCGTCTTTAGGAAGTTTCGGAGGCAGGTATCCGTCATATATGTATAGCTGGTAGCCATCTATATTCTCCGCCTGCTCAAAGCTAGTTTTATCAAGCTTAACATCGGGCCTTAGCTTTATTGCTTTTTCTAAAAAAGTGTTCCGCCTGCTTACCAGCAGCACCTTAGCGCTGGACGGAGCCTCCAACACAAGCCAGCCTCGGTTGTCCAGCATTAAATCATCTTCTTCAATTATAGATATCTCCACCGTTTTACCGTCTTCTGGAATATTGTTCCAATAAACATTGGCGGTATTCCCTGATTTAAGCTCAACTTCTTTGACAGCCACTGTAACCCCATCCACCTTGCATTCCAAGGTAAGGGTAGCATCGCCGCCATAATTTACAATGCTAGATAGCACCACTGGCCCATCAGCCCCTGCGGTATAGCTGATATTTGCAATCCCCCTATTTTCCCCTCCTTCGCTGTATACAAAGCTAGTTATTTGCCCATCGAAGTTTTGAAAATATTGATCGGTATACAAGTATATCTTTACGCTATCCATCTCTTCGGCTAGTGCACTGGCAAGGGAAATAGCTTCTTCCATGTTAGCCGTTCCATTGCCGGCTTGGGAAGACTCTAGGCCTGCTTTAAGCGTCCCTTTATCGGAGCTTTGGTTTACAATAATGCTTGGCAGCTGGCCCGCTTCGATGATCGTCATCCTCTGCCCCGGGAGCATTCCGTCAATAAGCTTTGCAATATCTTCTTTAGCCTTGGAAAAGCGGCTTGGCTTTATATCTTGTGCTTGCATGCTGGCTGAACAATCCAAAATAACAATATAGTCCTGGCCCGTTGCTGCTC
>CALGOY010000154.1 GCA_937960725.1 uncultured Bacillota bacterium | reverse complement strand
CTTTTCAAGCTTAGGGGCCCATGTAGATGATAGTACGGCTAGCCAAGTATATAACAACATAGAAGAGCAGCCTATAGCTATCCAAGCAGTGCGAGAAACCCACGGGCTCGTCCCCTTCATAGGCGATGAAATAGTTGATACCCGATTTTTTTCTACCTCTTGCGGTTATACTGCTAATGCTCACGAGGTATGGAGCTATGAAGATCAGTTTCCAGGACTGGAGATCCCCTATCTTTCTGCAAAAGCCCAGTTTCCCGGCGATGTACCCAGTCTATACAACGAAGAAAACTTTAGAGCATTTATCGATCAGAAGGAAATCAATGGCTATGATAAGTTTTCACCATACTTTAGATGGACGGTAGACTTTACTCGCCAGCAGCTGGAGGCGGTGATTAACAAGCATCTATCCGAGCTACAAAAATCTCAGCCTTCATTCATACTAACCAAGGGAACTGACGGAAACTTTGTATCCAAAGAAATCCCAGAAGATATAGGAGAGTTGCAAAATATAGAGGTAGTCCGCCGTGGAGAAGGGGGCAATATAATGGAATTAGAAATATCAACTACCCACGGTACGTTTAAAATAATAAAAGAGCTGAATATTCGCCGCCTTCTCCAGCCTATAAACCTTGTTGCTGGAGAAGAGCCAATTCAGCTTAAATGCCACGATGGCACTATCCTAACTGACTTACCCCTTCTACCCAGTGCATTTGCATATATTGAAACCCATAGAGATGCAAACGGGCAGCTAACCTCTGTGAGGATTAAGGGGGGAGGCTATGGCCATGGGGTAGGATTAAGCCAGTATGGATGTTATGGTTTGACCCTCATGGGGAAATCCTATGATGAGATTATAGAACACTATTACCCTGGAGCAGAACTACGCACTATATATTAAGGAGGGCTTCCATGGATGTGACTAAGATGCACTCTTATATTCCACAGCCGGTAGACTTCATCATCCGTAGAATTATGGATAATGGAGGCGAGGCCTACATAGTTGGAGGAGCAGTCAGAGATATGATATTGGGAAGGCCCGTAAACGACTGGGACGTAGCTACATCCCTTAAGCCAGAACAGGTAGAAAGCTTATTCTCAGATATGCGCACTATTCCTACTGGAAAAAAGTTCGGAACCGTCACAGTCATAGTCGATGATATGCCTGTGGAGGTTACCACTTTCCGCGGCGAGGATCAGTATACCGATTACCGCCATCCAGACAATGTAACCTTTGTTCCCGATATAAAGCTAGATTTGTCCAGACGAGATTTTACTATAAACGCTATTGCCTATAATCCATATCAAGAGCCGTCTATTGTAGATCCTATGGATGGCCTAACCGATATTAAGAATAAGTTAATCCGATCTGTGGGAGTAGCTTCCTGCAGATTTAGCGAAGACCCCCTCCGTATGATGCGCGCCGCCCGCTTTTTGGCACAACTTGACTTTGATATGGAGAAAAACACCCGCGATGCCATCATAAATAATGCTCCATTGATATTAAAAATAGCTTCCGAACGCATAAAGGATGAATTGGATAAGCTGCTGATGGGAGATTTTCCATACAAGGGCTTATCCTTTATGTTTGATGTTGGGCTTTTTAAGCTAATATTCTCCTTGCCAGAAAATAAAGCGATAGATATCGATTGCCTTGCTCCATTAAAGGCGCTCAACAGCTATCCCCGCGATATTATCCTGCGCCTGGCAGCTATATTTAACTTTGCCGTTATACCTAGCGATATCGATGACCATGATTTTATCGTTCAAGAGCTAAGAAAAGTATTGCGCAGGTTAAGATATGATAAGCAGACTATAAAACATATATCTAATATAGTTCCAAATATTAGAACAATAGAATTCAGTCAGCAAAAAGACCAACTTAGCTATCAGCTAAAAAAACTGGTAAGCCAAATAGGAGAAGATGATGCCTTTAGAGTAGTCTTCATAAAAGAAAAAATGAAATCCAGAAAAAATAAATTTAAAGAAAATGCATCTATCGATATATCTGACACTCTTCGCCAGATACTAAATCGAAAAGAACCTATTTATATATCGGATCTTGCCATAACCGGCCATGATCTAGTTAAATTGGGTATTGGAAAAAATAATCCCAAGATAATCGGAGAATTGCTTAAGCTTGCTCAGGAATGGGTTCTGCAATGCCCTAGGCGAAATGATGCGAAATATCTGCTGCCTAGATTACAATCTATAATCGACAATGGAAAATAATTATATAAAAACTATCACAGTTATAAAAATAATGCCTATTAAACCTAAAATAGGATAAAAAATTGATACTATATCTGAGAATCCTAAAAAAGATAGTATATATCCACAGCCTAAGACTATTAGCGCTATTACTAATGAGGGAAAATTTACTTTTTTTCGTACTATGGAAACAACCGTAAACAAATTAGCGATCAAAGTTGTAAATATACTCCCCCACAGTATCACAGAATAAAAGTTTGAAATAATTGAACCTACCTTTTTAATGATAAATAACATAGGCATTTCATAGTTGTATATATAAGGTATATTTATCATCAAACAGTAATTACTCCCCAGCAGCATAGCCCCCAAAATTGCTCCTCCAAGGATTCCACCTGCAGCTAATATTTTAGGGTTTTTTATCTCTCTTCCCATAGGGGCTAATACCCCTGCTGACAATATTATATTAAAAGCTGAATAAGACAACCCCGATTTAATTATATTCCCTGTCGAAGCTTTTATAAAGCCAGCTGCATTATGGGATACATTAGGTGCACCTGCATTAAAAAAAGAGGCTACAAATATGATTACATTAAAAATTATCAAAACAGGGACTATAATTGTATTTACAGACAATATTCCTTCCATTCCAAAAAACATAACTATTATGGCTAAAAAGCTTGTAATTAAGATTCCAATCTGCCCATCGACTCCTAGATATTCTTCAAATAAAGCTCCTGAGCCCGCCATCATGGCAGTGCAGATTATAACCATGGCTATAACCATATATCCCGTAACTACTGGGGAGATAAAGCTAAATATCTTTTTATTTATATCGCTAATCGACGCAGCATCTATGTCTTTTCCCAACAACAATATTCGTTTTCCCACATAAATAAAAATAAGGGCAGATAGAATAATTGCCCAAATAGATTTCTGCCCATATACAGTAAAAAAACGCAATACTTCTTGTCCAGAAGCAAATCCAGCGCCGACTACTGTGCCAACATACGCAAAGGCAATTTTGCAAATATTAAGCAAAGAAAAGCCTATTTTCTTCAATGCGCTACAGCTCCTTCCAAGATACCCATACGCTTTATAACGCTATTATAATGGATATTGGAAGATGAGCAAAAATATGCAATGTAGCGCAGGTTATTATTTTTCTTTTTCAAATTTTTGTGCCCGCTCTAAAGTCTTAAATGGATTGAAACTTACACTAAAATCTAGTACATCCCCCACTCTACAGCCTTGCGGAAGACATTGTAGCGGAAACTGAATGAGGTTATTTTCGGATCCCAGCTCCAGGCAAAGTATCCCTTTATCTTCTTCTATTGAGTGTACCACCGCACTCCACCTCATAGATCATCTCTCCTCAAGATTTACTAAAGTTTAAGCACAGAACGAAGCCGGTTGTAATTTTTACATAGGGTGGAATAAGTTATGCCGTAATATTCAGCAAGAATGGTCTTCTGCACATCGATCGAATGCTTTGAACAATAACACAGCTCCAATGCAGCTGCCCATGCCTCTCCCTTTCGTATCTTAGGCAATCTATCGGGATATAGCAATTTTATAAACCTTACCCACAGCTCCCTTATTTCTTTTTCATAGCCTTCCCTATATCTACCATGCATCTTAGCTAGTGCTAAATCTAATACTTTCTTTAACTGTGGCGGGATTTCAAAGGCTTCAACCTCTGGAATCTCTACTTTGATCTCCACAATGTCATTGTCTATATAAGCTATATAGGGCTCAGCGGCATCTATTTCTTTTAATAGATCCACTACTTCCTGTTTAAGCTTCTTATCCTCATTTTTGCGAAGCAAAAATAGCCGTAAAAACTCCTCAGCTTCTTCATCCCTAAAAGAAGCCACCACATTTAGGATCGCCCGTTTTATCAAGGAATCATTTAAATCAAGGCCCCAGTACAGCAGCGAACGGAAATACTCGTTTTCCTTCCACTTCTCTGACAGCTCATCATCCGTCAGTCTAAAGAACTCATTAAGAGCCTTTATCCTTCGAATAATCTCGTCATAAGGTACCTGAAAGTGATAGGGCAGTTCCCTGTCGCATTCTTCTCCATTTATAATGCAGTTGTTGGCCATTCTTTTGTAAAAAGTACTAATGCTATTACGCGGATCAATCTTTGCGATTTTATCCCAATATAGCAGTGCTTCTTTATATCGCCCTAGATTAAAGCAGGATACCGCGTAGTAATGAAGTACCCTAATATCATAGGGCTTATACTGGAGTAACTTTCTCAAATATCTGTTAGCCTTATCATGTTCCTTTAGCTCACATAAAGTAACCGCTATCTTATGGATATCCTCAGGATCCTCAGGATTCAATCCTAAAACAACCTGGATAGCTTCTCCGCAGGCTTCGGTATCCCCGTTCTCATAGAAAAATAGTGCAAGATTGCAATTGGCATGCACATTATAAGGATCTTCATCTAATACTTCCTTGGAAATTTCTATGGCCTGGTTTAACTTACCTACACAAAAATAAGCTAAGGCTAGATTATTTTTTGCAAAAATAAGAGTACTGTCTCTCTTAGCTACTTTTTCAAGTTCCCTGATCGCCTCTTCATATTTTCCTCTATCTAAAAGGTCCTTTCCTCTAAGTGCTATTTGATATAACTCCTTTTTATCGGAGTCGGATTCTTCAAAATCATCTACAAAGTATTCATGGCTTTTCAGCACATATAATAAATCATGGGCATCCTCCCAATACATCCCATGGGGATCCATTACCAAATATCGCTCAAAACACTCTTCTGCCTTGTCAAATTCCTGCAGCCCTAAAAAATTACAGCCTAGTCCAAAATAGCAGTCAACACGACTTTTGTCCTTTTGCAATATGGAAAATAGTATTCGATTGGACTCATCGTAATAGCCCATTTCAGTAAAAACTTCACTAATATCTAGTAAATATTCGATATTATCTGGTTCTTTTTCAATAGCCTTCCGATAAAGGTTTAACGCGTTTATATAATTATTGTTTTCCATGTGCTTTCGTGCTTTTTTATGATAAAACTGTCCACTTTGTTCAAATGGAACTACTTTTTGCTTTGTCTTAGCGAATAATTCTCTAGCCATACCCCTCTCCTACTTCTTAAAAATTTATATATCAAGCTTCCTTGCTTCACTAATTATCCCTTGTTTTTCATCGATGATATCAATATTTTTCAACTTCATTATACCATAAATATGTTTTTTCCTCTACCGATTTGTTTGCTAAAGCGTGACAATATTTATACTACATCAATTTAGCCTTAGTCAATGCTCTTTATGAGCTCTTCTATATCTTCATAGCTAAATATATATTTTTTATTGCAATAGTGACATACTAATTCTGCTTTTCCGTCTTTTTTCAAAATATCCTCTAGCTCGTCTTTTCCCAAAGTGATAAATACTGACTCTAATCTTTCACGGCTACAATCACATGAAAAATATGGATAGATTTTATCGTGAACTTTTATTTCAAATTCGCCCAGCAAGTCTTCTAATATCTCCTCAGGGGTTTTGCCTTCAGCAATCAAAGTCGATACGCCTGGAACAGTGGAAATTTTTTGTTCAATCCTTTCGATAACTTTCTCAGAAGCCCCAGGTAAAGGCTGAATAATAAAGCCCCCTGCTGCACTTACTGTAGAATCTACATCCACCAGTACTCCTAACCCTACTGCCGCTGGCTTCTGTTCTGATGCCGCCATATAAAAGGCAATATCTTCTCCAATCTCTCCAGATACAATGTCCACTTGGCCTATATAAGGTTCTTTCAATCCCAAATCTTTTATTACGGTTAATTTCCCTTCCTTCCCTACCCCACCGGAAACATCTAACTTGCCATAGGAATTGAGCGGCAAGTATACCTTGGGATTATCAACATAGCCCTTAACCTTACCGTTGCTAGTAGCTATTACAACAAGGCTTCCTAAAGGGCCCCCTCCCTTTAATATAATCGATAGGGAGTTATCTTCCCCTTTCATATCTATCCCCATCATGACTGCAGCTGTCATAAGCCTTCCAAGGCCAGCAGCAGCAACAGGAGACAATCCATGAATTCTCTGGGCATGAGCCACCAGGTTTGTAGTCGCTGCAGCAAATGCCCTAACCTGACCATCAGCTGCTGTAGCCCTCACAATATAATCTTTATATCCGCTCAAGATTTAAACCTCCTCTTTCCCTTAGTTTAAGGTTTTATAGCTGTAAAAACAATCCGATGCCCCCGCTTTTTAGGCGGTTCAAAAGTAAAAGGGTGAAAAGAACGAATATCAGTATAGCCACTTTGCTCTAAAATCTCAATAATTTCTTCTAAGCGATAAGCTCTCTGATAATGCAGCTCATCGAACCTTCTATAATAGCCATTTTCATTTACAAAAAAAGTTAACTCCATTTGGCAAATATTTTCCTCTGGATCAAAATAGTTTTTCCAAATAAGGCTTACCTCTTCATCATTATCAGCCATCAAACGGTTTCCCAATATAAATGCTAGTTTGTAATAAGAACTAATGTCAAATATCAATATTCCTCCCGATTTCAAAACTTTATATATACTAAGCATTACCTTGCGAAGTTCATCCCTATCAATAATATAATTAACCCCATCGCACAATATCAAAACTGCATCAACAGGGCGATGCAGCTCTAATTCCTGCATATCCTGGCATATAAATGGGATCTGTAGTCCTTGCTTTCTTGATTTTTCTCTAGCCACAAAAAGCATATCCTCGGAATTATCAACGCCAATTACATTATAGCCCTGCTGGGCAAGGAGGATCGACATGGTACCGGTACCGCATGCTAAATCCACAATATCTACGGGAGATACTCCATAAAATTTAAATATATCTTCAATATACCTTTTCCACTTCCTGTAATTAAAATTTTTCATGAGGTCGTCGTATATATACGCAAATTCGCCATAAGTCATTTCTTTTTTCACTCCATTGAATAGCCAAATATTTTATCTTAAACATTTTAACACTTGGAATGCATAAAATCAATTAAATGACTACAATAAAAAAGGAGAACCATATAAAAGGCTCTCCTCCTATTTATCGCCTATTTTATTCTTCATCATTTTCTTCTTCATTTCGACTATCGAGCTTCTTATTCAAATATTTATCAAAAACCCAGTTTGCATACGAGGTTGTAATAAGCATCGGGAATGTAAAGCCTACTAAAAACAGCGGTATTATAAATATAATACTATAATAAAATACCACGCCGAAAATGATAGCAGCTATAGCAAATATAACAAAAGTCCTTGGTAGCTCAGCCATAGTAAATATAAATGCGTTTTTGAATATCTGCCTCACCTTCAGCTTATAAGTAACCAGCATCGGGAAGATAAACATATTCATCATAGCATAGATTAAACCTGCTATCAGTATAAAATAATACAGGATTGAGAATAGCAAGTTTTGCTGAGCTTGCAGCCTGTAAAAATTTAAGTTTACATGGAATATAATAAGTGCAAGGCCGTTAATCAGCATTATAATAAGGCTTTCTTTCCAATTCATCTTCCACGCGTCCTTAAAGTCGCTCCATACCCAGGCGTGCTCATCCCTTGCCCAATTTCTCACTACATAAGTGGTACCAGCTGTGGCAGGTCCAGCAATTAGAAAACATGGCAGGAGAAACAAAACCATGGTGGTTCCAATGCCTTGAATATTATTAAGCAATTCGGGCATCTCTTGCGCTTGAATCAAATACATTAAATTAACATATACAACAAAGAATGCCGGTATCCAAAATATGGAGTATAGCAAATTTAATTGAATCAGCTTCCAAAATCTTACCTGGAGTACGGTAAAAAATATCTTAAAGCGCCCTTGAGGCATATCCTCTTTTTTTAAATCAGGTTTATTTGGATTACCATAATACAGTCGATCAAAAAATCCCATTGAAACAGTCCTTTCTTTAGCAAATAACTGACTCTTTTGTAATTAAAAGCAATTTATAGCTTAATATCTATTTTATCAATGTTTTAAGATATATTCAACAGTTTTAATGATGAATTTATAAAATCCCTAGCTTCTCCATCTCAACTTTCAGCCTATCCTTTACCTTAGAATCGGCTTCAACTAATGGAAGTCTAAGACCCCCTACCTCCAGTCCTAAGATATTGAGGGCAGCTTTTACTGGAATTGGATTAGTAGTTATGAATAATGCCTCAAAAATTCCGCTCAGCCTCTGGTGAATTTTCGCAGCCTCTTTATAGTTTCCAGCTAGGTATGCGTCTATCATGTTGCTTATTTGCGGTCCTACCACATGGGAAGCAACGCTAACTACTCCATAGCCTCCTACACACAGGGTCGGCAACAACAAACTATCATCTCCAGAATATACGAGAAAATCCTCGCTACAACCTTCAACCACTTTGGTAGTTTGATCTAAATCTCCGGCTGATTCTTTCAATGCCACAATATTAGGTATTTTAGATAGTGCAATGGAGGTTTCTGCCGTCATGTTGCCTCCTGTCCTAGAAGGTACATTATAGAGCATTATGGGTAAATCTACTTCCTCAGCTACTGCTTTAAAATGGGGCCGGCGTTGCCTCGACGAGCGCCGAGCGGCTGCAGCGCCACCAACGGCCCTCTC
>CALGOY010000153.1 GCA_937960725.1 uncultured Bacillota bacterium | reverse complement strand
AACTCTTATAGACGAAAAGTTCGCCGACGAAATGCTCCGGGTCAAAAATTTTGTACCAGCTATTAGCATAGAAGGTTTCGAAGAAGAAACCGATTCCCGCCGCGGCAAAGGTACTTACCAAAAAGTCATCAGGGCTATGGAGATCCTAAAAGAAAAGAAACTGCCCTTTGGCATCTCCTGCTGTTATACCAGGGAAAATACAGAAGTTATTGGTAGCGAAAAATATATTGATACAATGATAGAAAAGGGAGCAAAATTTGCATGGTTCTTTACCTATATGCCGGTTGGAGTAGACGCAGTTCCAGAACTTATAGTTTCCCCAGAACAGAGGGAATTTATGTATAATCAAATACGTAAATATCGTCAAACAAAGCCCATATTTACCATAGATTTTTGGAACGATGGCGAATATGTAAATGGCTGCATTGCAGGAGGCCGAAACTATATCCATATAAACGCCAACGGAGATATTGAGCCCTGTGCTTTTATCCATTATTCCGATACAAATATACATGAAAAAACCATAATCGATGCGCTTAAAGCTCCCTTCTTTACCCAATATAGGCTTAGGCAACCCTTCAACGACAACCATCTTAGACCTTGTCCACTACTCGACAATAAGGGAGTATTAGCTGAAATGGTGGATGCATCTGGGGCTTACTCTACCGATCTTAAGCAGCCGGAAGATGTGCACAGCCTTTCCGCTAAATGTACAGATGCGGCAGATAAGTGGGCTGTTGTTGCAGATAGGCTTTGGGCAGCAACCCCCGAATCTAAGAAAAAGCCAAAAATAAATAAAAATATTTGGAAAAGCTAAACTAGCTTTTCTTATTCCCCTGGCGAGGAGTCCCTTTTTCATCCAGCTTCTGGCCGATCCTCGCCACATTTTTTATTAGCCTTGCAAACTTTCCTGGAGGTATTTTTGCCCCTTCCGATAGCCACTTAGTGATGGCGACGCGGATGGCATCCGTTAGGAATTCTGCATAAAAATCCTTGTCCGGATCCTCTTCGAAAATATCGCTAACCTGAGAAGCTATAATAGGCTGCATCACTTCGTTAAAATATTCTGAAAACGAATTCTGACCTGTCACTTGAAGGGCGTTGCTGTAAAAAACTCTATTTTCATAGAAAAATTCACACATCTTCTCAAACAGTTCCCAGGATGGATTTTCCAGAAGATCCTGAATGCTTTCTATGAACTCAGTATAAAAAATCCAATTTACCAGATCATATTTATCCTTAAAATGATAATAAAAACTTTGTCGATGCATATTGCATAGTCCAACAATTTCTTTTATCCTGATTTTTTCCATGGGCTTTTGCTCCATAAGTTTTTTCATAGCAGCGGACAATGCTTTCTTGGTAAGTTGTGAATCGGGCATATAAAAACCCCCTTTTAATACTACTATGATAGCATTGTTAACAATAAAATACAAGTTGATTATTGACATGGAATTAATATGTATATATAATATAACTAGAATATATGAACAACTGTTCAATTGTTCATGTGGTATATCGAATAGATAGGTGATAATATATGGCTAAAAAACCTAATCCTATTGAAAAATGTGACGCCGAAGTAATTCATAAAGAGATAGTAAATCAAGTCAAGGCCAAAATGCCTAAAGAAGAAATCCTATATGACCTTGCCGAACTATTTAAGGTATTCGGAGATACAACCCGCATCAAGATATTGTGGGCCCTAGCTGAATCGGAGATGTGCGTTTGCGATATAGCAGCCTTGCTAAATATGACGCAATCGGCTATTTCTCATCAGCTAAGGATTTTAAAGCAGGCCAAACTGGTTAAAAATAGGCGGGACGGAAAAATAGTATATTATTCACTGGATGACGATCACGTAGAACAGATATTCGGTCAAGGCCTAGCCCATATATATGAAGACCGATGAAGCTTATGGCTTAAAGTTACATTAATGCTATATATTCAATAATATATAGTATATAGCTAAGAAATTTTTATAGAGTTTATATGAACATTTGTTCAATTGTTCATTCGAACATATAAATAGTGTTTTATTAGAGGGGGTAATCAGAATGAAAAAGAAATTTATATTAGAGGGTATTGACTGTGCCAATTGTGCAGCCAAGATGGAAAGGGCTATAAATAAAATCGACGGAGTAAAGAAAGCTACGGTTAACTTTTTTACCTCTAGGCTCATTATTGAAGGGGAAGATGAAAAAATGCCTACAATCATACAGGAAGCTGAGAAAATCATCAAGAAAATCGAGCCTCAAGTAGTGATGAAAAAAGTTTGAAGGAGTGATATGCCATGAGAAAGCAGCTTTGTCGAATAATAATAGCTGGGATATTGTTTATTATAACTACAATTATTGATTTTGGAAATGAATGGCTTAAGCTTGTTCTTTTTGTACTCAGCTATGTCATTGTAGGCTGGGATATCGTTAGAAATGCTCTTGTAAATATTGTCAGAGGAAAGGTCTTCGACGAAAACTTTTTGATGACCGTCGCCACAATAGGAGCATTCTTAATAGGTGAATATCCTGAAGCGGTTATAGTTATGCTATTCTATCAAATCGGAGAGCTATTTCAAAGCTATGCTGTTGATAAATCGAGAAAATCCATTGCCAGCCTTATGAATATCAGACCCGACTACGCCAACCTAAAAAAAGGCGATGACCTGGTTAAGGTTGACCCGGATGAAGTACAAGTGGGGGATATCATTGTAATTAAAGCTGGAGAAAAAATTCCCTTAGATGGCGTGGTTATCAGTGGAAGCTCCATGGTGGATACATCCGCCTTAACCGGGGAGTCCCTACCTAGGGAGGTTTCAGCCGGGGATGAGATTTTAAGCGGCTGCATTAATATCAATGGAGTTATTACTGCAAAAGTTACAAAAGAATATGAAGAATCTACCGTAAGCAAGATTTTAGACTTAGTTGAAAACGCCAGCAGCAAAAAATCCCAATCAGAGCGTTTCATAACAAGGTTTGCAAGATATTATACACCAATCGTGGTAATTATTGCAGCCTTTCTTGCAATTGTGCCTCCCCTTTTAATTAGGGATGCCAGCTTTAACGACTGGATATATAGAGCTTTATCATTCCTTGTAGTTTCCTGTCCCTGCGCCCTCGTTCTCTCTATTCCATTGAGCTTCTTCGGTGGAATAGGAGGAGCTTCGAGGAAAGGGATTTTAGTTAAAGGCAGTAATTATTTAGAAGCATTGGCTCAAACCGAAATTATGGTATTCGATAAAACCGGCACCCTAACAAAAGGGGTATTTAAAGTGCAGGAAATCCAGCCCGAAGGGATTTCAAAAGAGGAGCTTTTGGAGCTAGCAGCCCATGCAGAGAGCTATTCAAACCACCCCATATCCACTTCCCTAAAACAGGCCCATGGCAAAGAAATAGATAATAGTCGAATAAGCGATGTGAAGGAAATCCCAGGGCACGGTGTTAAAGCAACAGTTGATGGAAAAATAGTTCTAGCGGGCAACGAAAAATTGATGAAGAAAATGGATATCGCTTATTATACAGGAGAGATGGATGGCACTGTCGTCCATGTTGCAGTAGATAACGAATATGCTGGCTATATTACCATTGCTGATGAAATAAAAGAAGACTCACCCAAAGCCATCAAAGATCTGAGATCCGCCAATATAAAGCAGATGGTTATGCTTACAGGGGACAGCGCAAGCGTCGCTTCAAAGGTCGCCCAGGAATTGGGCCTTGATAGGGTATATGCTGAGCTTTTACCCGAAGGTAAAGTGGAAAAGCTAGAAGAGCTATTTTCCTATAAATCCCCCAAGGGTAAGCTGGCATTCGTCGGAGATGGTATCAACGATGCCCCCGTTTTAGCCCGGGCGGATATTGGAATAGCAATGGGCGGCCTAGGATCGGATGCAGCTATTGAGGCAGCGGATATAGTAATCATGACCGACGAACCGTCCAAAATTGCCACTGCAATGAAAATTTCTAAAAAGACGTTGAAAATAGCGTATCAAAATATAATTTTTGCCATTGGAGTAAAAGTAGCCGTACTCATTTTAAGCGCTCTAGGAATAACCTCCATGTGGGCAGCTATATTCGCCGATGTAGGAGTAACTATAATTGCTATATTGAATTCTTTCAGAGCATTAAATGTTAAAAATCTATGAGCCTTTTATATTCAATTCTAAATATCAAAAAACCGTGGTTCTGCCATTTCTGGCCCTGCCACGGTTTTTTTCATTAAAATAATACGAATTATTTGTTTTGTAACTTATAGATAATATTAAAGCCATGCTCTTGGATGGACTTTTCAATATCTGCCGTATTGAGAGAATTAATACCAATTACAACTGCACTTTTGCCGCTAGCACCGCGATAAACCGCTATTCGAGTGATATTGGCCCCATATTCTCCAATGATATTGGTAATCTGAGACATAATTCCCGGTTCATCGTTAACTTCTATGGTAAGCCGAGTGCCCGGCTCGCGGAAGCCCAGCAATTCTATGAAAGAATCGAATATGTCGCTCTCAGTAATTATTCCTACTAACTTACCATTGTCCACAACCGGCAGAAATCCAACCTTATTGTCCCTCATTAAAGTTGCCGCTTCCTCTAAGAGCGCATTGGGAGAAATGGTTATGGGGTTTTTCGTCATCACATGCTTAATCTTAGTCTTCGAAAGCAGATAGGTAATTTCACCCATGCTAAGGGTAGTTGCTTTAGAAGGAGAATAGCGGTCTATGTCGCTTTTTGAAACTATTCCTACCAACTTGCCATCTTTCATTACGGGAAGACGCTTAACGCCATGTTCAACCATAATTTCATGGGCATCAGGAATAGTTTGCTCAGGAGAGACCGTAAACGGGTTAGTCGTCATCTTATTCTTTACAAACATAATGTTTAACCCCCCAAATATGCTTTCTTAATATCATCGCTTTGTAGCAGTTCTTTTCCTGTACCGGATAGAACTATAGAGCCCGTCTCTAATACATAAGCCCGATCTGCTATCTGCAAAGCTAGGTTTGCATTCTGTTCTACCAGTAGAATTGTAGTTCCAGCCTTGTTTATATCTTTAATTATATTAAAAATTTCCTCAACTAGCAAGGGCGCAAGCCCCATAGAAGGCTCATCCAAAAAAAGTATTTTAGGCCGGCTCATCAACGCCCGTCCTATTGCCAGCATTTGCTGCTCCCCTCCGGATAGGGTTCCAGCCAGCTGTTTCTTTCTATCCGCCAAAATGGGAAACCATTCGTAAACCCTCTGCAAATCCTCAGCAATCCCATCCTTATCCTTGCGAAGGTATGCTCCCATCTCTAGGTTTTCCAATACCGTCATGCTAGGGAATATCCTGCGGCCCTCAGGGACATGGGATATACCCTTTTTTACTCTGTCCTGAGCTGAAAGTGCCGTAATGTCCTCTCCGTTCAGCAAAATCTGGCCGCTAGTAGCTTTTTTTAAACCCGATATGGTCCTTAAAGTTGTAGTCTTCCCAGCACCATTGGCACCGATTAAAGTAACTATTTCTCCTTCATTAACCGTTAAAGAGATTCCCTTAAGGGCATGAATTACTCCATAGTGGACATTTATATCTTTAACCTCAAGCATTATTAACATCCTCTCCTAAATAAGCCTCTATTACCCGCTTATTAGTTCTGATTTCTTCTGGGGTGCCATTTGTAATCATCATGCCATAGTCCAGTACATAAATCCGCTCACATATCTTCATTACCAAGGACATATCGTGTTCAATCAATAAAATAGTTAGCTTAAATCTTTCCCGTATCCAGCTAATAAATTCTGTAAGCTCCGCCGTTTCTGCCGGATTCATTCCCGCCGCTGGCTCATCGAGAAGCAACAAGGCTGGATTCGTAGCTAAAGCTCTGGCAATCTCCAATTTTCTCTGCTCGCCATAGGGGAGGTTTTTTGCATACTCGTCTTTTTTATGATCAAGTTTTACAATGCTAAGCAGCTCCATGGTCTCTTCCTTAAGCCTTTTCTCTTCCCTGCTGTAGGATGGCAGATGAAAGACGCTCGATAAAAGTCTATATTTTACATTCTTGTGCATGGCGATTCGAACATTATCAAACACCGTCAAATCTTTAAACAACCTAATATTTTGAAAGGTTCTGGCTATTCCCGCCTCACATATTGTGTAGGGCTTTAATCCTTGAATCTCCCTTTTAACTCCATTTCTTGTAAAAGTTATGGTACCACTAGTGGGGGTATAAACACCGGTCAGCAGGTTGAATAAAGTCGTCTTCCCCGCACCGTTAGGCCCAATCAATCCCACTAATTCCCCTTCCTCCAACGCCATAGACACATTGGATACAGCAGTTAATCCACCAAAAGACTTAGTTAGCTTATTGACTTCTAGAATTGCCATATTCTACTCCCTCCCCTTTTCCGGTTTAAACATTTTCCCTAGCTTGCTGAATACTGAAAGCGATACTTCCTTGGACCCCATGAGTCCCTGAGGTCGGAAGACCATAATTATAATTAAAAGCAGCGAATATAGAATCATCCTTATTTCAGGAAAAGACTGGAGGTAAGTAGAAATAAGCGCTAGCAATATAGCTGATAATATTGAACCTGAAATACTCCCTAAACCACCAAACACAATTATAACCAGTATATCTATTGATTTTGCGAAGCCAAACAAGTTGGGCTTTATAAAATAAAAATATGAAGCATAAACCGCTCCTGCTATTCCTGCACAAAAGGCTCCTATGGTAAAGGCCATTACCTTATATTTTGTAGTATTTATACCCATGGCCTCTGCCGCAATTTCATCCTCGCGGATGGAAATGCAGGCTCTCCCGTGGGAAGATTTTAAAAAGTTAGTAATAGCTAACACGGTACCGGCAGTTAAAATAAACAACCAAGTCCAGTTAACGAAGCGGGGAATGCCGTTTAAACCCGCCGGACCGTTAGTAATTTCTAAGTTTTCAAAAACTATACGGATAATCTCGGACATACCCAAGGTTGCCATAGCTAGATAGTCGCCCCTCAAGCGCAGTGTAGGCAAACCGACCAGAACGCCGACGATAGCGGCTAAAATTGCTCCAGAAAAAACACCCAATATAAAGCCATATATAGTAGGTATTCTCATAGTTATAAGTGCACAGGTATAAGCTCCAATGGACATAAAGCCTGCATGCCCTAGGGAAAACTGGCCGGTAAAGCCTGTTATCAAATTAAGGCTCACTGCCAGAATAATATTTATACAAATTGTAGCAAGGGTTGCTTGCAAATAGTCATTGATTATATTTGTAGAAATGAGTATTTGAATGACGACGAAGGTGAGTATTAGAGAAAAAAGTTTCCTAACCCAGTCTCTCTCAAATATATTTTTCAATGTTTACACCTTCTCTCTAGTATTCTTTCCTAATAGTCCTGCAGGTTTTACAATGAGGATTAAAATCAAAATTGCAAAAACTACTGCATCTCGATACATAGAATTGATATACCCTGAAACAAAGACTTCAATAATTCCTATTATATACCCACCTATCATAGCTCCTGGAATTATTCCAATACCACCAAAAACCGCGGCAACGAAAGCCTTAAGACCCGGCATAGTCCCCATAAGAGGGTTTATGGAGTTGTAGTAAACGCCTACTAATACACCAGCTGCCCCTGCCAGGGTAGAGCCCAGTGCGAAAGTAACGGAAATAGTATTATCCACATCGATTCCCATAAGCTGTGCAGCATCCCTATCCTGTGAAACAGCGCGCATAGCTTTGCCCGTCTTTGTCTTCTTAACAACAAACTGCAATAATACCATCAAAAGGAGAGTTATAATTACAATTATAATTTGGTGCATTGAGATAGTAATATTTTTTATTTTAAAAGTCTTAGATAGCAATCCTTCCATCGGAGGATAAGAACGGACATTGGCCGAAGCAACAAACATGGTGCTGTACTCCAAAAACAGCGAAACACCGATTGCAGTAATAAGCACCGCTATTCTAGTCGCATTTCTCAGCGGCTTATATGCAACTTTCTCAATTATAATGCCTAGAAGAGCGCAAACAACCATGGCAATTAATAAAGATGGTAAAAATCCCAACTGAAATTTGGTCATGCAGACATATCCCGTGTAAGCACCGATCATATAGACATCGCCATGGGCGAAGTTTATAAGCTTAATGATGCCGTACACCATGGTATATCCCAAAGCAATAAGCGCATATATACTGCCTAAGGATATTCCATTTATAATCTGTTGTAGCAACTGTTCCAATTGCTTCCCCTTCTTTCAATAAATATATTTTCAAATTACAATAGCAATAACAGCATAGCAATAAAAAATTTGCTAAATAAAGAAAAAGCCTATTGTAATTATTTAATAAAATATATATAAGTGAGGCCATGAAGCTGTCCCCACTTATATATATCGATCTATATATTCGCTATTGATATATTACACTATCGATGAAGATGAATTATAAAAGTGTATTAGTTTTCCACCCTAATACTAGCATGCTGAACTCCATCTTTTAGCTCTATAACTATTATATCTTTAATAACGTTGTGAGTCTCATCTATGCTAAAAGTACCAGTAACGCCTTCAAAATCGGTGGTTTCTTCCAGAGCCTTCTTGACGGATTCCCCGTCTAATTTTTCAGCTCGGGAAATAGCATCTGCAACAAACCTTGCCAAATCATATCCGAGGGCGTTAAACGCATCCGGCTCCTTATTGTACTTGGCCTTAAACTGTTCTATAAATTCTACAACTACAGGATTTTCATCTAAAGAAGAATAGTGGTTAGAAAAATATACGTTGTTGAGAGCATCGGCGCCTGCCAGCTCTAACAGAACAGGAGAATCAAATCCGTCGGCACCTAAA
>CALGOY010000152.1 GCA_937960725.1 uncultured Bacillota bacterium | reverse complement strand
CTATAATTTCATCAATGTCTAGTCTAACAAAAAATTTACAAGACATCCTACAATATATAGAAGATTTAAAGTCCAATTAGGTCAATAAATTGTAAAAAAATTCGCTTTTATATGCTATAATCAATATATAGTTATAGTTAACCCTATATGGAAAGGAGCATCCTAATGGATATAAAGGGAAATTTTAATGCAAATACAAATACATGGGAAGTTTTTTTTAGTGGTGAGATTGATATATATAATGCACCAGAATTAAAACAAAAGCTAAACGAGTTAATACAGCAAAAACAAGGAAATATTATTATAGATTGCAAAGATTTAAATTATATGGATAGCACGGGTTTAGGGGTACTTATTAGCGTATTAAAACAGGTCAAGAAATATGATGGCGAAATAAAAATAATAAATCTAAAACCCTATATCCGTAAAATATTTACGATAACTGGACTTGATAAAATATTTTCTATAGAGGTGGAATAACTATGAGTGTAGATTGTATACGGCTTTCTGTGCCTGCAAAACCTGAGTATATTTTGGTTACACGCTTGACAGCCTCATCAGTTGCTACACGGGCTGGTTTTGATATAGATACTATAGAAGATATCAAAATTGCTGTGGCAGAGGCAGCTATTTTAGTAATGAATCAGGGTCAAAACACTGAAGAGATTGTATTACATTTTTATTTAAAGGAAAACGAGCTATCAATTGATGTGCATGCTAAAAGTGCTGGAGAGGGCAAAGATTTAGGCGAAGCGTTAGATGATGAGCAGAGAAAAATGAGCATATTCATACTTGAGGCAATGATGGATAAGGTTGAATTATGTACAGAAGATGGTATTCTATGGAGAGTTAAAATGCAAAAAAAATATGGGAGTCGGTGATACCATGGATGGTCAAAAAGAAAAAAAGTTCAATGAGGAGGAAATGCTTAGGGAGTATTGCAAAACTCGCGATATAAAACTTCGAAATGAGCTTGTTAAGCATTACCTATATATAGCTGAGATTATTGCTAAGAAATTTGTTAATAGAGGGGTTGAATACGACGATCTTTTTCAGGTAGCATCCCTTTCACTTATAAAAGCCCTAGAAAGATATGACATTACAAAGGGATATAAATTTTCTAGTTTTGCTACACCGACTATAATTGGTGAGATAAAAAACTATTTTAGAGACAAAAGTCGAATAATCAGATTGCCGCGAAGAGAAAATGAAATGATAAGAAAGATAGAAAGCGCCAAGTCTCATCTTTATAATCAGCTAGGGCGTTCACCTAAACCTGAAGAAATTGCCGATTACTTAAACATATCAACCGAAGAAGTTTTAGAGCTAATGGAGTCTAGTTATTCAACCAATATCGCATCTTTGGATCACTATATAGATAAAGATGAAGAAACTAATCTGATGGATGTAGTAGGAAAGGATGAAAAAAATTACAGTCTAATAGAAGATAAGGATTTTATAGATAGAATGATCCAAGGCCTGAGTGAGACGGAGAAAAAGGTTATCCATGAGCGTTTTTATAACGAAAGAAGCCAGCGGGATATAGCTGAGGAGTTGGGAGTATCGCAGATGTTTATCTCTAGAATGGAGCGAAAGCTTTTAGAGCGTTTCAGAGCTTATTATAAAAGAAGCGTACAGTGAAATTTGGGCTACTATATTATATTGTTTTATTATTCACAAGAAGTGGTAGTTATATAATTAGAAGATAAAAAAGACAGAATTACAAATGTAATAGCAGCTATGGAGGTAAATTAGAGGTGAGCTTGCTGTATAAAAATGAGATAAAGGGCAGTAGCCCATCTATAGTTCGCACCCTTATAGATGACATGATAAATTGTATAAAAAACTGGAATAATTTAAGCGATGATGATGAATATGAATTTCGGCTTGTGCTAAATGAACTGATATGTAACGGTGTATTTCATGGCAACAAAGGGTGCAGCAATAAAAAAGTAAAAGTTGGAATTGAAGTAGTTGATTCGATGACTCTGGATATATGGGTTAAAGATGAGGGAAGTGGCTTTGACTACGATAAGATTTTAAAAAATTGCTATAATCGCAAACCTTATTTTTTGTTATCAGAAAGCGGCAGAGGACTATTGCTCGTAAAGGCTATATGTAATAATATTCAATTTAATAATAATGGAAGTTTAATCAGGGTCAGAAAGTCTATAAACAAAAAAATTCTATAGAACCTGCTTGAATTTAAGAGGATTTTTGATACGCATATAGAAATTATAGTAAAACAAATAGCAATCGTCTGCAAACTTGTTCTATACAAAGGGGTTGGTAATAGGATGGCACGGGGCCTTGTGATCGGCAGGCGCAGGGTTCGCTTAAGATTTATTTTTTTTCTAATGTCTATTGTGGTTTGCATATTCTGGATTAGCGATATTCGGATAGGGGAAAAGAGATACGGAACTGTAGAATATGGTTCTATTACAAGCTGGGATCAGGGAGATGGTTTAATAGTCAGAGACGAACAAATATTTAGGGTTGATAGCTATGGTAAAATAGAGTATTTTGCGGCTGATGGAGAGATGGTAGAAAAAGATGAGCTGTTAGCAGTGTTGTATAAAAAAGATTATGACGAAGATTTAATAGATGATCTATATAAGATAAAGCAGAAAATAGCTAATTACCAGAAAAAAAATATTGTGCAAGATATATTGGATAGCGATTATGATAAGCTAGAAACTGATATTAATGAAGCAGTCAAAAATATTCAGCTTTTAGTATGTGATAACTCCTTAGAAAGCCTAGAATACCAAGAAAAACAACTACGCAATCTTTTAATTAGAAGACAGGAATTCTTAAATAAGAAAATCACTCCAGACCAATATCTGCAAAAGTTATATGAAGAAGAAGCAAAGCTCAGTCAGCAAATTGATGAATGGAAGATAGATATTGTTGCTCCGGATACAGGCATTGTTAGTTTTCAGCTTGATGGTTTAGAAGAGATTTTAAATATTGGCTCTTTGGATTATATGACGATTGAAGAGTTTTTGGCTATTTCGAATAATCTTTCTATTCAGGATATGCAAACTGAAGAAGAAATAGAATGGCCCCTTTTTAAGCTGATAAATCCATCAAAGTGGTATCTAGTATGCCATATACCAACTACTGATATTTTTTATGAAAAAAATGATGTTCTCAATATTAAACTGTTAGGAAGCCATGAAGAAGTGCTAGAAGGCATTGTGTATAAGATTGATCGAGGAAATGACAGTAGTCTTATAATATTGGAGCTTACTGAAGGAATAGACTCTATTGTACATACAAGGAGGCTGCCTGTTGAAATTGGTAAAACTACAGAAGGCTATCACAGAAGGCTCTTCCGTCGCCATCGGAACAA
>CALGOY010000151.1 GCA_937960725.1 uncultured Bacillota bacterium | reverse complement strand
TTTTATTCTTATAATTTATGATGTATTATATACTTATTAGTGGTCCTCTTTGGTAATGATTCTATTTTAAAGTCATTGCTTAGAAAATCCGTCGATTATTACCTATAGTTGCTATAATCGTGATAACACTAGTTGTAATTTTTATCGTTCCACCTACTAGCATTGGCTCGTCCATAATCTCCTGCATTATTGCTGTTTTAGCATCTGCATAATGCTGAACATGACGCCATTTTTTCCTTGCTAACTTTCGCTTGAAGGGTAATATAGCATCCTACATATCTGCTTTGCGATACGATTTAAGTTGCTGTTATCGTCGCTTGCAGAGTTTTCATATGTAGTTATAAGCCCAAGATGGCGCTCAGCAACCTTTAGTGCTGGGCTGTAGCTAATAGTTGACAACACACTTTTCCAACGCTCTTCACCAAGCGCAGCTCTGATTAAATTTTTGTGGGCTACGCTCTCCATATACCCGCAGCGGTTTAGAATAAATCCGGCAATTTTTACACTAGGATCGAATGCTTTTATTCCGTCCATAATCTCTGCAGTCGTCCGTGTCATTCCATAAACATCTATGACTACTACTACAGGTACGTCAAGAATAGCAGCTATATGCGCAGCACTACCTTCGCCTGTACCGTTAGCGCCGTCGAACAAAGCTCCCATTCCCTCAATAACTGCAACATCGGCATTTTTGCTCCACCGCAAGAATGCATCTCTGATTCCTGCTTCGCCCATCATCCAAAAATCTAAGTTTATGGATGGCCTGCCGACAATCGCAGAATGATACATGGGATCGATGAAATCCGGTCCGATTTTAAATGGCTGAACTTCCAACCCTTTTGCTTTGAGGGCAGCAAGCAATGCTCTCGTAACTGTAGTTTTGCCTGCTCCACTGTGGGTTGCTGAAACTACTATCGCAGGCGTTTGATTGCTGCGCTTAATATCTTCACTAATATCATATAACAGTTTTTTTACTCGTTCTTTATTTGAAGTCTTCATAATAACACCTCACTCAAAATAATATTATCAGGATTAAAATAAGTCAATTTTTATGTTTATTAAATTCGATTACAATTCCCTGTACTTATGATAAAATAACTTTATAAGCTGTTATAGCAATACTATAAGATTGTTGCTAGAAGTAAATAGTTTGGAGGAGATAAAATGGCTCTTGAAACATATAAATGTAAAATAGCTAATCAGCCATCTTTTGATGTAGGCAAAATGGCAAGTAATTTTAATGGAGAATGGCAGTTTACAGGCGTGATAGATGAAACTATAAAATTTATAGAAGATATGCAAATGCTCAACCCCGAACTTTGGTTTCGATTTGTCCAGCAATTTAGATTACATACCGACACAGACAACGGTTGGCGCGGAGAATTCTGGGGGAAAATGATGCGAGGAGCTTGCTTTATTTATTCATATGTTATAAACTTTGCAGACAGAGTTTTAGATAGCGACTTTACCGTAATAGGATGTAGTGGATGTACCCATGAGCTTTTTGACCACTCTACAGTGCGCCAAGCAAACACTACTAACGGAAAAATTATGCAAGAAACATGTGTTACGGTAACACTTATGAAATTTTTCTACCAACTTACATTGCTAACTGGCAATCCAAAATACGTAGATGCCTTTGAACGCTCACTATACAACGCTTACCTAGGAGCCGTCAATACTGAGCAAAGGATAGAAGCTTCCATAGAAAAGAAATACCCGAAGCTACACCTTCAGCCATTGCCCTTTGATAGCTACAGTCCACTAACCGCTGGAACAAGAGGAAATGGAATAGGCGGATTTAAAATAATGCCGGATAATCATTATTATGGATGCTGCGCTGGCAACGGATTATCCGAGAAACGGAAAAATTAAAATAACGCTATCTCTAAATGCTGAGGAAGAATTTACTATTATGCTCAGAAATCCACAATGAAGTAAAACCACCTGTGTAAGGGTAAATGGTGAAATAGCTGCTGTAAAAGAAGGATATATTGAAATACATCGCATTTGGAAAGATGGTGATGTTATTGAAATGGAACTAGATATGCGGACTGAAGCTATTAAACCAACACCTTATGGCGAGCAAATTCTTATGAACAAGGTAGTCTGGGAACACAATTATATAGTACCAACATTTGATCGGGAAGATCCCCTTGCCAAGCACCATGTTGCCCTTCGCAGAGGCCCTCTAATGCTTGCTTTAGATAGCCGCTTAGGAATAGATCCAGAAAATCCCGTTAGCAT
>CALGOY010000150.1 GCA_937960725.1 uncultured Bacillota bacterium | reverse complement strand
AAAGAAGAAGATAAAATATTTTCTACCAGGCAATCCTTTTTTAGATATGGCATAAGCTAGCAGGGCAGTCAAAAATACTGAAAAAACAACCGATAATACTGTACGCGCAATTGAAATTTTAAAAGCACCTAAAATGTTTGGATTTTGAAATGCTTTATTGTAATTATCCAATGTAAATACTCTAGGCCAGAAATAGACCCCACCTTTCAACGCATCGTAACCATCGTTGAATGATAATATCAATGCATATACAAAAGGATACAATGTGCTAAACCCGAATATTGCAAGCAGTGTATAATTAACGAAGTTAAAAATTCGATCCCCAACTGAATTTTTATATCCTGTGGCATTATGCACTATTTTACCTCCTCACCATAATGACACTTCTGTGTATTTCCTAGATATATAATTGAAGGTAACTACTAGAATGAGAGATAGCACGCTAGAAAATAACCCAATTGCAGTAGCATACCCAAACTGACCCATCTTTATACCTCTTTGCAATACATAAGTATCTAATATCTCAGCTATATCCATCACCGGAGGAGTTTGCATCAATAAGATTTGCTCATATCCTGCATTTAGAATACCGCCTAAACGCATAATGAATAGTATCCCTATGGTAGGTTTTAAACCTGGTAAAGTAATGTGCCAAATTTTCGCCCATCTACCCGCTCCTTCAATTTCAGCAGCTTCATATAATCCAGGATCTATACCTGTTAAAGCTGCTAAATATATGATAGAACCCCATCCTGCATTTTTCCATATATCAGTTAGCACTACCAAAGGATAAAACAGCTCTCGCTTTCCCATATAATATACTGCTTCAAGCCCCATCTTTGTGCGTATATCATTTAACAGCCCATTGGTGGGGGATAGAAATTTAGATAGCAATGTTATAACAACCACCCATGAAACAAAATAGGGCATATACGAAACTGTCTGCACTACCCTTTTGAACTTGCTGTTTTGCACTTCATTTATCATCAACGCTAATATTATGGGAGCCGGAAAACCAAAAACTATCTTAAATATACTAATTTTCAATGTGTTAGAAATGACATTAAAGAACATTGTATCTGATAGGAAATTTTTGAAATACCTAAGCCCTACCCACGGACTATCTAATATTCCCATATTGTATTTGTAATCTTTAAAAGATATGATTAATCCGAACACAGGATATTTTTATACATCTTAAATCTAAGTTGACATTTTGTAATCTATTCTGCGTTTCAGTTTCTACACCAATTTGACTCCATAGGATGGAAAATCCACATCAAGCTCTGCATATCATCTTATGTTTACAAGATATGCCAACATAATATAAAAAAGGGCTGTTTCATAGCTTTTAAATAAGCTATTAAACGCCCTTTTTACGCTATTGTGTCTATGTCTGGGCTACCCATGCCTTTACTTTTAAAAATTAATCCTCAAACATCGTTTCATCTATGATATAATGCTGTCCTTTTACTATATCCATTTCAATAGACTTCCCTCTATAGATAAAAGTAATCCTTATGCTTTCTTCGGCTTCTGTATAAACCTTCATTCTCTCTAGCCTCCCATCTTTAAATAAAATGTCGGTAACGATTCCGCCCTTGGCGCGCAAGCCTTTTACTCGGCCATTTGTAATTTCATCTGGAAGGGCAGGCAAAATAAGTATCTTGTCGTCGTAGCTCTGTAAAAACATTTCTGCAATCCCCGCGCTGGCGCCGAAATTCCCATCCATCTGGAAGGGAGAATGGGCGCAAAATAGGTTCATACAGGTTCCACCGCCAGCTATATAATTGGCATTATTTTTA
>CALGOY010000149.1 GCA_937960725.1 uncultured Bacillota bacterium | reverse complement strand
TTTATAATATTATGTATCATCCCCTTGGAGAGCAATCAATCGATAACTTTAAGCAGGATGCCAAAGGATGCTATAATTTGGACATCCATAGGTTTAAAGATGACAAAGAAGAACAAGGCAATCAGAAGAAGAGTAAAAGTGCATAGTTGGGAAAAAGACATATTCTTCCCTTGAGAGAAGGGTAGATATGTCTTTTTTTATGCAGTTTAAAACAATTTAATTATATACACTAAGCTATTGCAGTGATATAATTATAATAATTGTAATATTGTGGGGTTTTTAGTTGGAAAGGAGCTGTGGGTATGTTGGAGGATTTGGATAACCAGCTAGTAAGTATAAGTGATAGGATCCAGGATAAATATAGAATTCGCCGTAAACTAGAAGCAGCTGAGAATAGCTATCAACAGATAAAAAAGCAGTTGTATGAGTTAGAGAAGCGTTTAGAAAGGGAAGAGGCCGATATCAAACAGCTAGAGGGAATGAGTATAACTAGCCTATTTTACACTATTTTAGGAACTAAAGAGGAGCGAATTGATAAAGAGAGGCAGGAATATCTTGCAGCTAAGCTCAAGTATGATGAATGCCAAGCCGAATTAAAAGATTTGGAGAAGGAAATTAACGAGCTTAAGTTGGAATTAGGAGAGATAAGCGTTTTAGAGAGAAAATATCAGGAGCTTCTTCGGCAGAAAGAAATGCTAGATAAGCCGAAGAAGCAGAACTTAGAGACAGCTCAATCAGAAGAATTAGCTAAAGCCCGTGCAAAAGTAAAAGAAATTCAAGAAGCTATAGTTGCGGGCAGAGCCGTAATATCGGGATTAGAAAAAGTATTAAGCCATCTAGACAGTGCTAAAAATTGGGGTGTGTGGGATATGGTAGGAGGAGGGCTGATCAGTACTGCTATAAAGCACTCCCGTATCGATGATGCTAGAAATGCCGCACATCATGTTCAGCATCTGCTGCGCCGATTCGAAAGAGAGCTTAAGGATGTAAGGGGAATTTATAATCTAAATATTGATATAGGTTCTTTTGCTACTTTTGCAGATTATTTCTTTGATGGCTTGATTGCAGATTGGGTCGTGCAATCAAAAATTAATCAATCTAGGGAAAATACCGTGCGGATGTTAAGAAAGGTAGAGCATGTTGTAGAGAGGCTTAATAGGGCCCTGAAAGAGGTAGAACAAGAAATTAACCGTATTACACAAAAAATCTGAAAATTGCGCCTTGTAATTCTAGTATTCCTACTATATACTGTATATTGAAAATATATAAAGCTATATTATAAATTGTGCATTTGCTAAATTTTGCATTAGGGGGCATTATTATGGAGTTTTCAGTAGCTCTACAGATCTACTCAGTGAGAGATTTTGCTGAGAAAGACTTTAGAGGAACTCTTGCTAAAGTAAAAGAAATGGGCTATGACGGTGTAGAATTTGCCGGTCTTTATGGGCATAAGCCCAGCGAGGTAAAGCAGATGGTTGAGGAGCTAGGTCTCATACCCATTTCTGCCCATGTTCCGCTGGATGAAATGCTGACAGATCCAGACAAGGTCATAGCTGATTATGCTGAAATAGGCTGCAAATACATAGCTGTGCCTTATCTTACAGAAGATCGAAGACCTGGAACCGATGGATTTGCTAAAACTATCAAAGATATTGAAAGATTAGCTGCCACCGCTAAAAAATTCGGAATACAGATGCTGTATCACAACCATGACTTTGAGTTCGTAAAAGTAGATGGGGAATATGGACTTGATATTCTCTATAAGAGCATTTCTGAGGATTTACTAAAAACCCAAATTGACACCTGCTGGGTCAATGTGGCAGGGGAAGATCCTGCAGAATATCTGAAAAAGTATTCCGGCAGAGCCCCTGTTGTGCACCTCAAAGACTTTGTCATGAGCGGAAAGGAAAAGCCTGAGCAGCTCTACGAGCTTATCGGCATTGAACAGGAAGAGAAACAAGAAGGGGATGAGGAAGCCTTTGGATTCCGTCCTATAGGCTATGGGGTACAGGATTTTCCTGCAATATTAAAGGCGTGTGAAGAGACGGGAGCAGAATGGCTTGTAGTAGAGCAGGATAGACCAGCCCTTGGTAAGACTTCTATGGTAGGCGCAGCGATGAGCCGGGAGAATTTAAAAAAATTAGGTGTATAGCAGCGTATTTAGACTTAAAATAGAGCACTGGTAATGTGCTCTATCTTTTGTTTATAATAAAGTTATATAATAATAAAGTTATATATTGGAGGGGAACGATGGAAGGAAAGACAGTTTCATATTCTAAAACGGTAATGTCTCGAGTTATGATGCCTTCTGATGCCAACTCTGCTGGGAATGTCCATGGGGGCGAAATAATTAAATTTATGGATACAGCTGCTTATGTAGCTGCCCGTAAACACTGCAGAACTAATGTAGTTACTGCAAGGGTGGATGAGCTAGAATTCCACTCGCCGATATTGGTGGGACAGCTAGTTACCTGTACGGCTAAGTTAGTTTTCGTAGGCAGAACATCCATGGAGGTTGCGGTCAAGGTAGAGGTAGAAGACTTAGAATATGATAGACCGCCCAAAGTGGCTTTGACAGCTTTCTTTACAATGGTCTCCTTAGATGAAAATTGCAAACCGAAACCCGTTCCTCCCTTAATATTGGAAACACCGGAAGAAGAAAGGCTTTTTAAAGAAGGGGAAAAGCGCTATAAGGCTTATAAGGCAAGAAGGAAAAATAAATAAAGAAGAAAGGATGGGGATATCCCCATCCTTATATTATACTGCCAGTGCTTCATTAGCCTCTTTAAGCTTTTCGATTATATTGATGTTTTGAGGACATTCAGCTTCGCAGTTTCCACATTCTATGCACTTAGAAGCATCCTTTTCTTCCTTGATTAAATTTTTATACCGGTTAGCATATTCTTCAACGGTTTCAAACATAGATGCATCGTTATATAGGCTAAATATTTCTGGGATCGATACTCCTGAAGGACATGGCATACAATAGTTACATCTAGTGCAATTCACCTTGGTCTTGCTCTCATACAGCTCCTTGACTTTAACAACAAGCTCTAACTCTTCATCGGTCATGGAGTTGGGTACGGCTTTATCAAATATCTCGATGTTTTCTTTCAGCTGCTCCATGGTGCTTACGCCGCTTAGTATAACAGTAACTTCTGGGAAGTTATACAGCCAACGGAAAGCCCATTCTACTGGAGAACGCTTAATTTTTGCACTATTCCACATATCCTGAATATCATCTGGAATGTTAGAAGCTAATTTTCCGCCCCTTAGTGGCTCCATAATTACTACGGGAATTCCTTTTGATCCTGCATACTTAAGCCCTTCTACACCGGCTTGATAGTGCATGTCTAAAATATTCAATTGGATCTGACACATCTTCCAATCATAAGAGTCGATGATTTCTTTAAAAACATCCAGCTCATCGTGGAATGAAAAACCGGGATATCGTATTTTTCCTGCTTCTACGGCTTTATCTAGAAAATCAAGGACTTTTAAATTCTTTGCTTTTTCCCAACGCTCTTTAGAAAGAGCGTGAAGGAGATAAAAATCGATAGTATCCACCTGAAGTCTTTTCAGCTGCTCGTCGAGGATTTTCTCAAAATCTTCATAAGATTCGGCCTGCCATAACGGCAGCTTAGTGGCAATTTTCACTTTTTCCCTATAGCCGTCTTTTAAAGCTTTTCCCAGTACTACTTCGCTGTTTCCTCCATGATATGTATAGGCGGTATCGAAATAATTGACTCCGTGATCTATTGCATAGCGAATCATCTTAATTGCTTCTTCTTCATCAATAGCGGAATAATCTTTGGAGCCGTCTGGCTTTTCCATAACTGGAAGTCGCATACAGCCAACACCGAATACAGAAACTTCAAAACCTAGATCCCCAAACTTTCTATACTGCATGGAATACCTCCCCTTACAAAGTAATAACCCATTATATTATAACAGATACATCTAAATTTTTCAGCTTATTTTCATATTTGGGATTTATTGTGTTATAATTTTGGCATAAAGTATTGCTAGGAGGGTTTATAATGAATAATGGAGAGATTTGACGTTACATATCCAGAGCAGGAGCGTTTTTCTAAGGATGAGCTAAGAAATATGCTGCCAGAATACGATGGGATACTCCTTGCAGGGGCGAGGCTAGATGCTAATATGATAGGAATAGCAAAAAATTTAAAGATCATAAGCGTCTATGGGGCCGGTTATGACAATGTTGACATAAAAGCTGCCACATCTGCTGGCATTGTAGTAACTAATACCCCCGATGCAGTAACCGAATCTACAGCAGAGCTGGCTTTTGGTCTAATGCTTGCAGTCATGAGGAGAATAGCTGAGTGCGACAGAAAACTTAGATGTGATAAAAACTTCCGATGGAGCATGATGACAAATTTAGGGACCAACCTATATGGAAAGACGCTAGGCATCATAGGCATGGGGCGTATCGGGAGGGCAGTAGCCAGAAGGGCAAAAGCCTTCGGCATGGATATTTACTACCATAACAGAAGGCGCTTAGATGAAAGCATAGAGAAAGAGTTAGGGGCCAGCTATTACACTTTAGATGAATTGTTAGAAAAATCAGATGTAGTATCCTTAAACGTTCCCCTTACCGAAGAAACATATCACTTAATAGGAAAAAAACAGTTAGATAGAATGAAGCCCTCCGCCTTTATTATAAATACCTCTAGAGGCGCCGTTATAGACGAGAAGGTGCTGGTAAAATATTTACAGGAAGGGCGTATAGCTGGAGCTGGACTAGATGTATTTGAGCATGAGCCCAAAATACCGCAGGAACTCCTTAAGTTGGACAGGGTAGTGCTTACACCCCATATTGGAACCTCCACCCTCGAAGCCAGAACCCACATGGCTGAGGTAGCAAGTAGGAATATTGTGGATTATTTTGAAGGGCGAGAGCTTAGATATATCGTTAATCCTGAAGTATTATAAACACTAAAAAAACCGGGCCTGCTTATGCAGCGAAAGACAGCCCGGTCTTTTCGATATAATTAAATTAAATAACAAATAAATTTTTAGATGGAAACTCCGGATCACAAGTTACATTGAGTCCTAATTTCTTAAGCACCCTTTCGTCTGTTGGAGATTGGATGTGGGTAAAATGTACCTCACACCCTGCTAGCTCTTTTAAATTAGATAAGGCAACTTCAGCCGTAGGGTTGGTAGTAGCGCTGATACTTAAAGCTATAAGAGTTTCCTGTAGATTTAAAGTAACGTTTCTATCCTTCAATATATCGCTTTTGAGCCGTTGGATGGACTCGATGATATTGGGGGAAAGCAGGTGTATGTTGTCGGGAATTCCTGACACAGTCTTAATCGCATTGAGGATTAGGCTAGAAGCTGAATCCATAAGTGGGGAATTTTTTCCGGTTACAATAGTACCATCCTTCAGCTCGATAGCTGCACCGCACAGAGTTTCACTTGTGCCATTTAGCTCTGATTTTTTGTTGCGCCTTACCACTTCACGGGCTGGTTCTACCACCCTTCGGTCCTCAGGGGTTAGATTTAAGTTTTCCATAAGCATCTGAGCTCGGTGGACTGTATCCTTATCGGCAAGGCCTTTAGCGTACTCAACCTTATATAGCAAATACCTGCGGATAATCTCCTGTTTGGCCGCTTCCCGCACTTTTTCATCGTCTATTATTCCAAAGCCTGCCTTGTTTACGCTCATATCAGTAGGGGACTTGTATATGGACTCCTGGCCGGTTATTTTTTCTAAAATCCTCTTGAGAACAGGAAATATTTCTACGTCCCTGTTATAATTGACTGCGGTTTCATTATAGGCCTCTAAGTGGTATGGGTCGATCATGTTAAAGTCCCTAATATCAGCTGTAGCCGCCTCATAAGCAATATTTACGGGGTGGTTTAAGGGTAGATTCCATATGGGGAAAGTTTCGAACTTAGCATAGCCGGATTTCAATCCCCTTTTATGATCATGATATAGCTGGGATAGGCAGGTGGCAAGTTTCCCGCTTCCTGGACCGGGTGCAGTCACTATAA
>CALGOY010000148.1 GCA_937960725.1 uncultured Bacillota bacterium | reverse complement strand
ATCCTATGCAAGCACGTTAAAAAGCTTCTAAAACAAATAGGAGATGAGATGATGAAAGGCAAGGTGGCCATAAGTCCTTATAAAGATAAAGAAAAAACAGCTTGCAGCTATTGTTCCTACGGTGCAGTATGCCAGTTTGATACCGCTTTTCCCGAACATGGCTATAGGTATATCCGCGATATGAAGGACGATGAGGTATGGAAGGCGATGGAAGGAGGAATTGAAGCCAATGAATAAACCCACATGGACTGCAGAGCAGCTTTCAGCTATAGAGGAAAGGGGCTGCAACCTGCTCGTGGCAGCAGCTGCAGGCGCAGGAAAGACGGCAGTGCTGGTAGAGAGGATTATAAGAAGGATTACGGATTTGCAAAATCCGGTCGATATAGATAGGCTTCTTATAGTTACTTTTACTAACGCAGCGGCTACGGAGATGAGGGAGAGGATTGGGGATGCACTGGCGGAGGCCTTAGAGAAAAATCCCAGCTCCCAGCTCCTTCAAAGGCAGATGGCTCTTCTTAGCAAGGCCAGCATTACTACTATCCATTCCTTCTGCCTAGAGGTTATACGGAACAATTTCCACAGACTCGATCTGGATCCTAATTTTAGGATTGCTAACGATACGGAGGCTACCCTACTAAAGCAGGAAGCTTTGGAGGAAATGTTTGAAGACAGGTATACGGATGAATACGTCTGCCAGGAATTTTTAGATTTAGTTGAATGCTATGGGGGAAACCAAGGCGACGATAGGCTACAGCAAATGGTAATTGAGCTTTATAACTATGTCCAAAGCCATCCATGGCCCGAAAAATGGCTGAAAGAGCATACGGAATCGTTTAATATAGAAGAGAACCAAGATATAAGGGCCCTTCCCTGGGTAGATGTTTTGATAGATAACATGCTTATTGAGCTTATGGGATTTAAGGAAAATCTAGGCAAGGCCATTGATATAGCGCGGGGAGGGGAAGGATTGGAGCCTTATGTAGCCACTTTAAGATCCGACATAGAGTTGATAGAGGAATTAATTAAAGCCTGTGACGGAAGCTGGGAGAATATGTATGATGCCTTTTCCACGCTGGAGTTTGCAAATTTAGCGAGATGCAAAAAGGGTGCTGATAAGGCTAAGCAGGAGCAGGTTAAGAAAATCCGGGATTCCGTAAAGAATGGAGTAAAGAAAATATATAATGATATATTCCAATCCAATCCCCAGCTGATTGTTAGACAGTTAAGGGAGCTATATCCCCTACTCAAATGCTTATCATCCTTGGTACTGGAGCTAGGGGAAAGGTATCGGGAAAAGAAGCAGGAGAAGGCCCTGCTTGATTTTAACGATTTAGAGCACCTGTGCCTTGAAATTCTATTGGAGCAGGACTCCGAGGGAAGGCTGCGGCCATCGGATGTGGCTATGGAATATAGGGAACGCTTTGAGGAAGTCATGGTAGACGAGTACCAGGATAGCAATCTAGTGCAGGAAGTAATATTGGCTGCGGTTTCAAGGCAGAATACGGAAAAGCCAAATATGTTTATGGTAGGGGATGTAAAGCAGAGTATCTATAGATTTAGGCAGGCCAGGCCGGAACTGTTTATGGAAAAATATAATACATATCCGGAAGCTAAAAGCTCTGAAGGAAAAGAGAGCTTAAACCGCAAGATCCTGCTTTATAAAAACTTTAGAAGTAGAAAAGAAGTAATCGATGGGGTCAACTTTATATTTAAGCAGATAATGTCCCAAAAGGTTGGAGAGCTAGACTATGACGATAAGGAGGCATTATATCCTGGTGCGATTTTTGAAACTCCACCAGAAGCTAGCAGTTTAGCGGCGGGTCCTATTGAATTGCATATTATAGACATGGACGACGGCAGCCCTGACTGGAATTTAGTAAATGAGCCGGAAGCTACATCGGAGGAAGACAATATGGCAGATGATGAGGAGCTTCCTGATCAAATTCAAGCGGAAGCTAGAGTAGTTGCTCAAAGGATTCAAGAGCTTATTAGGCCGGATGAGCAGGGGAAAATACTGCAGGTATACGATAAGAACTTAAAAAAGTATAGGGATATTAAATACAGGGACATAGTAATACTGCTGAGGACTACCAAGAACTGGGCAGATGTGTTTGTGGAGGAATTAGCTGCTGCAGGTATTCCCGTCTATGCAGATACGGGGACTGGTTACTTTGAAACCATTGAGGTTCAGACCATGCTGTCTCTACTTCAAATTATTGATAATCCCTTTCAGGATATTCCCTTGTTGGCGGTGCTTCGCTCTCCCATTGCTTCCTGGTCTTTAGAGGAGCTAATTGATGTAAGAATGCTGGATCGGGAGTCCACCATGTATGAAGCCTTGCTAAAAGCAGCCCGGGAGGGGGATGGAGAAGTATCCACAAAAGCCAAGGCTTTTGTGAAGAAACTAAATGAGTGGAGGGACAAATCCGTACACCTATCCACCGATGAGCTTATATGGTACCTATACGGGGATACGGGGTATTATAGCTGCGTAGGGGCTATGCCTGGGGGCTTGCAAAGGCAGGCTAATCTTAGGATTTTGTTTGAAAGGGCAAGGCAGTACGAGGAAACCAGCTATAAAGGCCTATTTAACTTCATTCAGTTTATAGAGCGGCTGAAGAGCAGTCAGGGAGATATGGGTAGCGCTAAGA
>CALGOY010000147.1 GCA_937960725.1 uncultured Bacillota bacterium | reverse complement strand
TCCCAGCAAATATAAGCGCTAAGGTAATAGAGCAAGCTAAAAAGGAAGCAGAAGGAGCATAAAATAAACGTGATATAATTGAACGTAATGAATGTATAGCCGGGTGTCGCAAGATGCCCGGTTTTAATTTTAGAAAGAGATGTAACGTAGAAGAAAAAGATGGTATAGGTACAAAAAAGTAAGAAAATATTAAAACAAGTTAATACACGCGTAATAATTTTGTAACAAAAATAGATGGCGGCCAGTTTGCAGTTTGACGGTAATACTCATTTCCCCCTATAATTACAGCATCGGAAGTTAACATAATGTTAAGGGGGATTTACGATTATGAAACAAGTGAGGGTAAACAAGCTTAGATTGCGAGCAGGAGTGCTGCTTGCTATAGCGATTATCTTATCGTTATCTGTGGTCGTTTCAGCCCAGGCTGCTACAAAACCACTGCTTCGGTTGGGAAGCAGGGGGAGTGAAGTATCGGCCTTACAGCAGGAGCTTAAAAATCGCGGGTATTTTACATACCCAAGGATTACAGGATATTTCGGATATATTACAAGGGATGCAGTAATCAGATTCCAAAGGGATAATGGCCTTTTGGTAGATGGAATTGTTGGTCCACAGACCCGTGGAGCTCTATATGGCCAGGTATCAAGAAGCAGCATGAGCAGCTGGGATAGGGATAATATATTTTGGCTAGCGAGGATTATCCATGCAGAAGCTGCAGGGGAGCCTTATCTAGGCAAAGTAGCTGTAGGAAGCGTAGTAATGAATAGGGTAAGCTCTCCCAACTTTCCTAATACCATATATGGGGTAATATTTGAGCACTATAAAGGGATTCCACAATTTAGCCCTGTAGCAGATGGAACGATTTACAACAATCCAAGCGAGGAATGCTTTAGAGCAGCCCAGGAAGCTTACTGGGGTTCAAAACCTTTAGGAAATGTACTTTATTTTTTCAATCCATCCAAAGCAGCAGGTACATGGATTGTGAATAATAGAACTTATGTTGGCACAATTGGAAACCATGCTTTCTATAGGTAAATCTTTTAAAAAGGAGCCTTGTGTAGCTTGCATAGGGCTCTTTTTTTACTGTTTGCTATTTTTGGCTAATTTGCTTAAAATTAAGATATGAAAATAGTCGGCTCCAGTTAGGAGGATTTAATATGCGGGATAAAATATTAAAAATTCTATTAGACAATAAGGATGAGTTTATATCTGGTGAAAGCATGAGCGAACGCCTAGAAGTAACCCGGGCTGCTGTATGGAAGCATATAAAGACATTGCAATCAGAAGGTTTTAAGATTGAGAGCGTTTCTAGGAAAGGCTATAGGCTTGTAGGCCTTCCAGATAAGCTGGAGAGGGTTACTTTGCTACATGGGATGGAAACTAAAGCTTTAGGAAGGACGGTAGAGATACATGAATCTATTGACTCTACCAATAGCCGGGCCAAAGAGCTGGCATTGTTAGGATATCCCGAGGGCACCTTGGTAGTTGCTGAGGAACAGCTTAAGGGGCGGGGAAGGATGGGCAGGTCTTGGATATCTCCCGCAGGGAAGGGGATTTGGATGTCCCTGCTGCTAAGACCTAAAATCCCCCCAAGCAGTGCACCAATAATCACCAGTTTAGCAGCATTGGCTGTAAAGAGGGCTTTAGAGGAGGTTGCTGCACTTAAAGCAAGCATTAAATGGCCCAATGATATAATCCTTCAAAACAAAAAGGTGTGTGGCATTTTGACGGAAATTCATGCTGATATAGATATTATTCACTATGTAATTCTAGGCATAGGGATAAATGCCAATTTAGATAAAGAGGATTTTCCTAAAGAGCTTCTTGACTCTGCAACATCTATTTCAATAGTTCTAGGCAGAAAGGTAGATCGCACTGAGCTTGTCCAAGCAATTATGAAGCATATGGAAGATATATATACTGACTATATAAAAAAGGGCGATATAGGCTCAATACTTGACGAATGCAGAAAATGCTCTGCCACCCTAGGGCGGACGGTGAAAGTCATAGGAAGGGATAGGGAATTTAGCGGAAAGGCCGTAGACTTAGATGAAGATGGAGCGCTGCTAGTCCTTAAGGAGGATGGGGAGATGGAAAAGGTGCTGTCAGGAGATGTTTCAGTAAGGGGGATTGGAGGATATGTATAGGGGTACAATTACTGACGTTCCAGAGATCGAGGTGGGCCATGCCCACGACTTAAAGGCCGGAACAGGCTGCACGGTAATCATCTGTAGGAAGGGCGCTGTGGCTGGCGTTGATGTTAGGGGCGCCGCTCCAGGAACGCGGGAAACTGATCTTATACGTCCAGGAAACTTGGTAGATAGAGTCCATGGGATACTACTCACTGGCGGTAGCGCTTTCGGCCTTGCAGCAGCCGATGGGGTAATGAAATATTTAGAAGAGCAAGGAGTAGGATTTGAAACTAGCAGCGTAAAAGTACCTATTGTAGCAGGGGCGGTGCTATATGATTTGGAATATGGAAGCGCCAAGGTAAGGCCCGATACAGCCATGGGATACCAAGCCTGTATCAATGCTTCTAAGGACAATTCGCTACAAGGCAGCGTAGGAGCTGGAGCAGGGGCAACGGTTGGCAAGGTTATTGGAATGAAGGGGAGCATGAAAAGCGGAATAGGAACTGCAAGCATTGTTCTTCCTGGAGGAATTGTTGTAGGGGCTATAGCAGCTGTCAATGCCTTTGGAGATGTAGTGGACCCCAATACGGGAAAAATACTAGCAGGGGCAGTTTGTCCTAAAACGGGGCAGTTTTTAAATACTGTGGACTATATTTTATCCAATGGGGGCAAATATGACTTTGCTGGAATGAATACGACTATAGGGGTTGTGGCGACTAACGCTGCACTGACCAAAGAACAGGCTAATAGAGTAGCAGCGATAGCCCATGATGGATTGGCTAGAACTATTCGGCCTGTGCATACAATGATGGATGGGGATACCTTATTTACTCTATCTACAGGAGATATAGAGGGAGATATGACAATGATTGGATGTGCAGCAGTAGAAGTAGTGTCAAGGGCAGTAGTAAACGCTGTATCATTTCAAAAGCTATAGGGATTCGCTTTAATTTAGCAAACTTTAAAGATGTAAAGGTGTGGGTTGATACATATCGATTAGAGGGAATTATTTACGGAATAATTCCCTTTTTTGTTGATTGACCAATATTCTAAAGTGAATTAATATGGTATAAACTTGAAATTAAGGGGTGGGATTAATATGGTCCTCGTAAGTTTTAAACTGATTTAGAGAAGAAGTGTATAGCTGTAGGAAAATATCATGTGGTACTTACGGTTTGAAATGTCTAAATGGGGGGTATTTTTTTGAATATCATAAGAAGAATAATGGGATATGTTTGGAAGTAGAGAGGGATGGCTTTAATTGCTGTAGCCGTTTTAATTTTGGTTAT
>CALGOY010000146.1 GCA_937960725.1 uncultured Bacillota bacterium | reverse complement strand
CAGATGAGCCAACCACAGCCCTGGATGTTACTATACAGGCGCAGATCTTGAAGCTTATGAATGAACTGAAGGAGGAGATTGGAACTTCCATTCTATTCATCACCCACGACTTAGGCGTTGTTAGCCGGATGGCAGATGATGTTGCTGTTATGTACTGCGGTGAAGTGGTAGAGAATGCTCCTGTCAGAACCATATTTGGAAAGGATACAAGATATTCCCACCCATATACGGATGGATTGATGTTTTCAATTCCAAGGCTTGATACTCCAACTGGAGTTCGGCTTGAGGCTATACCAGGAGCGGTCCCCCATCCTTTGGATCTGCCTAAGGGATGTAAATTTGCACCCAGATGTAAGTATGCTACCGATAAGTGTAGGGAAAGTGCACCCGAATTAACTGAGGTCGAACCAGGGCACTATATTCGTTGTTTTTATCCTGAAAAGGGGGGAAGATCCAGTGGCCAATAAAGACAAAAAGGTATTAATCCGTATCAGTAATTTGAAGCAGTATTTCCCTGTAAAGAAATCAAGTATATTCTCAAGGGAGCAGCTTTTTGTTAGGGCCAATGATGGTATATCCTTGGACATTTATGAAGGGGAAACCTTTGGTCTCGTGGGTGAGAGTGGCTGTGGTAAGTCCACCCTAGGGCGTACTATATTGCAGCTATATGAGCAGACGGATGGCCGTACTATCTACTATGGAAGGAGCATAGATGAATTAGCACCGAGATATGTGCGGGATACACTCAAAAATCTAGTTTCTGAGCGTAAAAAGTTAAAAGATCTACAAGAAAAAGAAGAAGCCGCAAGGAAATATTATGAATCCCTCCCTGAAGGGGATGAAAAATATAAAGCTTTGGAAGAGCTCCGCGCCGTAGAAAAGCAGGCAAGGGATCTATTTCTTGATATAGTACAGCTAATTGGGGGCTTTATGGTAGCCGATGATTTGGGTCCCATATCAGAAATTCTTTTACGGGAGCATGAGGAAAGCGCGGATGTCATTAGATTAAGAAATAAGATAGAAAACGCTAAAGTGGAATTGGAAGGGCTTAGCTCCAAGTTGAAGAAAAAGGGAAAAGGTAAGAATAGGATAGAAAAGAGGATAGCGAAGCTTCAAAGAGAGATTGAAGAAATGGAAAAGCAGCTGGAGCAAGAGGAGAAGGAATTAAATGAAATACGGGAAGAAATCAATAAGCTGCAGGACAAATATCGCTCCCACCCTGACTTTGATAAGTATGAGGCTTACAGAGATAAGGGCATTAATCTTTCTAAATTGACGGAAGAAGAGATGAGGATTTTAAGGAAGGATCTGCAGATAATCTTCCAAGACCCATATTCATCCCTTAATCCTAGGATGACCGTAGGACAAATTATATCGGAGGGCTTGCTAGCTCACAATATGTTCACTAAACGAGATGAACATCTGCAAAATTATGTAATCGAAACTATGGAAAAATGCGGATTAGCTTCATACTTTCTTCATAGATATCCTCATCAATTTTCCGGAGGACAGAGGCAGCGGATTGGTATTGCCCGCTCTATAGCCTTAAAACCTAAGTTCATCGTATGCGATGAGGCGGTATCTGCGCTGGATGTATCGATTCAGTCCCAGATTATAAATCTACTTTTAGATTTAAAGGAGCAGGAGAACCTAACTTACCTGTTTATATCCCACGATCTCAGTGTTATAAAATATATCAGCGACAGGGTAGGGGTTATGTATCTGGGGAATATAGTAGAATTGGCAGAAACGGAGGAGCTTTACTCTAACCCGATGCATCCGTACACCGAGGCTCTTCTTTCTGCAATTCCGACTACTGATATAGACGATCAAAGAGAGCCGATTATTCTGGAGGGAGATATACCCAGTCCTATCAAGCCCCCTTCAGGATGTAAATTCCACACCAGATGCAGATACTGTACGGATATATGCAAAAAAGTGGTACCAGAGCTGGAGGAAGTTAGACCAGGTCACTTTGTAGCATGCCATCATAAGCTAAACAACGGAAATTAGTTAGATGCCAGCTTAGAAAGGCAATGATGTAAATATGATGTATCGAAAGCAGCTAGATAGAGCGATGCAATGGTTGAGGGAGAAAAACAAATCCTCTGAAGGATCCCCAGGAGATAGCTCTAGGGATTTGAACAGAGAAGAGATTGATAGAGGCGATTTATATCTAGATACAAAGGATATAATAGCTATAATCCTCTCGGCCCTCATGGTGTTTGGACCTATCATTTTGATATTAATAATAATTGCAATTTTAGTGTATTTCTAGTTAAAGGTAATATGTCCATTCTAGAGATTATAAAAGCAGAGGTCTGCTGGTAAAGTTTATACTTTAGACCTCTGCTTTTGATGTCTATATTTAAATTCATTTATGTATGTGTTGGATTGCTCTATATAGGCTAAATTATTATTTAGCAGCTTTATAAACTCAACTTGGATGCTGCTTCCTTATCGAGAACTACTGTAACATTGGGATGAAGTTGTAGCACTGATGCAGGTACCTCTGGAGTCACAGGACCCTGAAGGGCTTTAGCTATTATTTCAGCCTTATCAGCTCCAGTTGCCATGAGCATTATTTTCTTAGCCTGCATGATGCTTTTAATTCCCATGGAAATTGCCTTACGGGGAACCTCATCAATAGAGTCAAAGAAGCGGGAGTTTGCCTGTATGGTTCTTTCATCCAAATCAACTACATGGGTTACAGCCTCAAAGGGAGTGTTAGGTTCATTGAAGCCGATATGTCCATTATGGCCTATACCCAATACTTGTAGGTCTATTCCACCAGCTTCTTTGATTTTCTGTTCATAGGCTGCGCATTCCTGCTCTAAATCTTCAGCTCGTCCGTCGGGAAGATTTACATTTTCTTTTTTAATATCCACATGATTGAACAAATTTTCGTACATATAAGCATGATAGCTTTGGGGATGATCTTTATCTAGTCCAACATATTCGTCTAAGTTGAAAGTTTTTACCTGCTCGAAGCTCAGTTCTTTATTTTCATACATTTTAATAAGTTCTTGATACATACCTACGGGAGTGCCGCCTGTGGCCAAGCCCAATACACTATCGGGCTTATTTTGAATCTGGGAAGCTAAAATCTGGGCAGCTTTTTGGTCAAACTCTTTCTTATCATTGCATACTATTATGTTCATAATTTAATTCCTCCTTATTTTAAATCACATAATATTATAAGCTTTTACTTTAAGTATTATATCATTGATTAGCTGCTTTTAAAAGTCATTATAAAGCTGTGGCAACATGGAGTAGAATATATAGGGAGAATGCTTTATAATGGAATTGTTAGTTTATATCAGAAACAGGAAAAATTATAAGAGAAACAACATCAAGCTTAGGGAGGAAATGGAAGAATGGATTTAAGAGAACGGGTAGAATCTTACAGGGATCAAATAATTAAATCGGTACAGGAGTTGATCTCCATCCCCAGCGTAAAAAGCCAACCACAGCCAGGTAGACCCTTTGGAGAGGGAGTTGGTAAAGCCTTGGAATATGCGCTGGATTTAGCTTCTAAACTGGGATTTAGAGTGAAAAATCTAGATGGATATGCAGGATACGCAGAATTCGGAGAAGGGGATGAAACGGTTGCGATACTGGCTCATCTAGATGTGGTGCCACCGGGAGATGGATGGACCTATCCCCCTTATTCAGCTGAAATTCACGACGGTAAAATATATGGCAGGGGCGCTATTGACGATAAAGGTCCGGCTATTGCAGCCCTTTATGCTATGAAGGCTGTCATGGATTCTGGAATTCCCTTGAGCAAAAAGGTGAGATTGATATTTGGCACGGATGAAGAGAGCGGTTGGGAAGATATGGACTATTATTTTAAACACGAACCGATGCCGGATTTAGGACTTACTCCAGATGCTAACTATCCAGTTATCCATGCGGAGAAAGGAATAGTCCACCTATCTTTAGTCAAGGAATTTAGTGAGGAAGACCAGGTGGTTTCAGGGATTAAGAGAATCGAAGGTGGCTCGCGGCCAAACATGGTGCCGGATCTATGCCGATGCGTATTTGATGCTAATTGTGGGGAAAAGCCATTGATACATATGAAAAGCTTTCAGGAGTATTCTGGATATCAGTTTAAGACGGATCTTTCAAGGGAAGAGGAGATAGCCGTTGAGGCGGTCGGTGTATCGGCCCATGCCAGCACTCCAGATAAAGGAAAAAATGCAGCAGCCCAGATGCTAGCATACCAATCGAAATGTTACAAGAAGCGGGTCTTACGATCGGAGAACAGATGCTTTTGA
>CALGOY010000145.1 GCA_937960725.1 uncultured Bacillota bacterium | reverse complement strand
TCATAATAGGTTCAGGGAGCGCTGGAATGGCGGCCGGCATATATGCCGGCCGATCCAGGCTTAAGACTTTGATTATAGAACGGGATAAGCCAGGCGGGCAAATTAGAATAACTTCAGAGGTAGAAAATTATCCAGGAATCCTTAATATTTCAGGGGAAGAATTAGGCCAAAATATGAGAAAGCAAGCCGAAAAGTTCGGGGTTTCTTTTAAGCAGGGAGTTGTAGAATCGGTAGATTTTAGCGGCGATATCAAAAAGGTTAGAACCGTAGATGGGGAATATGAAGCTCTGGCTGTCATAATCGCTACAGGAACTGTTCCTAGAAAGTTGGGATTTGTAGGGGAAGATGAATTTAGAGGACGGGGTATTGGATATTGCGCCACATGCGATGGAGAATTCTTTACAGGCATGGATGTTTTCGTTATAGGAGCAGGCTTTGCAGCTGCAGAAGAGTCTATTTATCTTACTAGATATGCAAGGAAAGTTACAATAATAGCTAGAGAGCCTGAATTTACATGTTCAAAGATGATAGCTGATAGGGTGTTGGCCCATCCTAAGATAGAAGTAAAATTTAACACTGAAATACTAGAAGTGGGCGGCGATAAGGTATTGCGCTATGCCAAGTTTATAAATAACAAAACAGGTCAGACTTGGACTTATGAGGCTAAGCCCGGTGAAAGCTTTGGAGTGTTTGTTTTTGTAGGATATATACCTCAAACCTCCGAATATGCAGATCAGCTGCGGCTTGATGAGAATGGATATATTCTGACCGATGAAAATATGCGGACTAACATAGATGGTGTATATGCAGCAGGGGATGTCAGGGCTAAGGAACTTAGGCAGCTAGTGACAGCTGTTGCCGATGGCGCTATAGCAGCTACCCATGCGGAAAAATATATTGCGATGAAAAAGGAAGAACTTGGCATAAAAATAGAACAGCCCCATGATACCGCTAAGCCGAGCCGGGCATTCTTTGACGAGGATTCGAGAGAACAGCTTATTCCTATTCTAGAGAGGTTTGAAAATAAAGTAAAAATTTTAGCAATATTGGATAGGCAAGATAAGCTCAGCAGTGAAATAGAGTCTTTCCTCGAAGAGTTTGTCTCTCTTACGGATAAGGTGGAACTGGAGATATTAGAAAGAGGACAGGATATCGAGAAAGAAAAACATATAAATGCTACGATTTTCCCAACCTTTGCGATTCTGAGAAATGATGGAAGCTATACCGGCATACAATTCCATGGCGTTCCAGGGGGACATGAGATAAACTCATTTATACTGGCCCTATATAATGTTGCTGGGCCCGGACAGTCGATCAGCGAAGATATCCTATCCCGTATCAATAGAATAGACAAGAAGGTAAATCTAAAGATAGGCGTATCCCTATCCTGTACCTTCTGTCCAGATGTAGTAGCCACATGCCAGCTGATGGCAGCAAAGAATCCAAATATTGAGGCAGAAATGATTGATGTAGCCCGCTATCCTGATTTTAAAAATAAATATTCGATAATGAGCGTGCCAGTTGTAGTTGTGAATGATAAGGAAACAATCTTCGGCAAAAAGACTGCAGAGCAGCTTTTAGATATCATAGAAAATAGTTAATCTGTTTTGCGTTTGGTTGCCAAAATGTACGCACCTTTCTTATACTGTATAGGAGTATAAGAAGGTGCGTTTTTAAATTAAAAAATTAAAAATCTAAAGGTTTAGGGCAAAAAGTACTTTATAATTATTTCAAAATATGGTATAGTAAGAGTTGTAAAAATTTAATATTAATTTCCACATTTAAGCTAGGGGGGCCATTTGGCTGAGAAGGTAGAACCTGACCCTTTGAACCTGATGTGGTTAGTACCACCGTAGGGAAGCTTAAATGATACTGTT
>CALGOY010000144.1 GCA_937960725.1 uncultured Bacillota bacterium | reverse complement strand
AAAACACAAATTCTTGATACTGCAAATATCTTCAAGTAGAACAGCAAATATAGAATAATTTAGAAATGAAGCTGGGAAGAGGTATAAAATGAAAACGAAAGTAGTTTTTACAAGCAGTTTAGATCCATGGCATAATCTAGCCTTGGAGGAGTACTTGCTTGATAGTGTAGAGAAAGATGAATGCATTCTATACCTTTGGCAAAATCAAAATACGGTGGTAATAGGCAAAAATCAAAATGCCTGGCAAGAATGTCGTACTGAGCTATTGGAGAGAGAAGGGGGGAAATTGGCGCGAAGAAGCTCTGGAGGAGGAGCTGTATTCCACGATACTGGAAATTTGAATTTTTCATTTTTGATAGATCGGGAATTTTATGATGTACATAGACAGCTGGAAGTAATATTAAGGGCTCTTATGAAGTTGGGCATAAATGCGAAGTTTAGCGGAAGAAACGATTTAGTAGTAGATGATAAGAAGTTTTCTGGCAATGCTTTTTCCTTTAGAAAAACGTCTGCCCTACACCATGGTACAATTTTAATATCTACCGATATGGATAAAATGGCTAGATATTTACAGGTGTCTAAAGAAAAAATCCAATCAAAGGGAATAAAATCGGTACGTTCTCGAGTTGTTAACTTAATAGAGTATGCTCCCGGTTTGAATATTGAAAAAACAAAAGAAGCTATAGTACAAGCATTTGGTGAAATATATGGGAAGCCCGATGCTATTCTTGATGAGAAAGAGTATGTAGATCCCATAAAATTGGAGCCCCTTGTAAAAAAATATGCCTCCTGGGAGTGGCGATACGGAGAATCCCCCAAGTTTGATATTGAGTTTAAGACCAGATTTTCATGGGGAGGAATAGAGATATGTTTGCGATTAGTCCGCGGCAGAATTGAGAAGGCATGGGTATATTCCGATGCCATGGATGAAAAGTTCATAGAAATGCTCCCTAAAACATTAGAAGGATGTCTTTTCAACACTCAATCAATTTCCAATGCACTTTATGGTATGGATGTAGATGATGCTAGAAAATCAATGATTGCGGATATAGCTAATTGGATTGAGAGCAAGGATTTTTAAAGCACAGGAAGGATGATGAGAAGAAGTGTCTATCATAGGAAATATATATGGCTTTATGGGCTATTATAACCACAGTAGAGGTAAGCTGGAAAAAGCGAAAAGGCTCTATGAGAAAGCCCTGGAAAAAGGAGCCGATATTCCAAATTATAAGCTTTCGTACGGGGTTCTTTTGCTCAAAAAAGGAGATTTTGAAAAGGCCCGGGAGCTGTTTAGCAACGTTCTTATCTCAGCCCCACAAAAAGGAAATATAAAAACAATAGCCAAGATAAATTTATCTATCGCATATTGGAAGCTAGGGCAAGTGGATACCGCTATTGAAATGTTAGAAGAAGTATATGCTAAGTTTAGAAACGGCCGGCTGTATGAAACCATGGGCTATATATTACTGGAAAAAGGGGATTTAAACAGGGCCTTAGAGTTTAATTTAGAAGCTCTCGATTATGATGATGAAAACCCCATTATATTGGATAATTTAGGACAGACCTACTATAGGCTAGGCCAGAAAGAAAAAGCCAAGGAATATTTTGAAAAGGCCGAGAAGCTTAGAAACAATCAAGTAGATATTTTATACCATCTGGGATGCGTATATATGGAAGAAGGCAAAAAAGAACTAGCAAAGGAAAAGCTGCAAAAAGCTCTAGAATGCGATATAAGCCCATTAAATAGCGTAAGCAGGTCAGAAATCGAAGCAAAACTACGGGAGTTAGAATAACTCCCGTATTAATCTATTTCAAGCTCTACTGTAGGAATATCGGAGTCTTCTACTGATGTATCTTTTTTATCTCGGCCTTGTTGCTCTCCATCAAGCTTAAAATTATCGTTGTTGCTATCATCATCAGTGTCATCGATTCGAGAAGGAATAGATATTCCTGGAATTTTAACCGTTAAGACTTTAGTCGAGCTTCCCTTGAGCGGTTTCCCATCGATAATTATATCTGGATGTATTGGAGTAATAAAGTAGTTATAGGTTTCATCGGGTTTTACTGATCTATCTTGCCATTGAACTATTTCATTTGTTTCAGGATCTATGCTGTAAACAAGAATAGGTTCTTCTTGGGCGCTACTTCGGTATATTTCATAGACTGCAAAATCATTTGCAGGGCTAAAAGAAATTATAGGATACCCTTCCTGGGACAAGGCAATCCTGAAATCTCGAGGAGTTTGGGGCACAATCCAGTAATCTGTTTCTTCCTTAGGAACGGTATTAGGGGTAAAAAATTCTCTAGTAATATATTCTTCCGGCGTTAGAGGCGAAGCTAGAGCAACTTTTCTATATTCATTTAAAGCTTTCAAATCAAGTTCAACTTCAACAACATTAAGAGGCCTTTCAAAGTTAGTCGGTGTGCGGTCTTGATATAGATATTTCATAATTTGTTTTGCAATTTCGGCAGGGTAAGATCCTCCTACGGTACCAGGTGGAAGGTAATTTTTACTGTTGGTTTCATCAAATCCCATCCATACAACAACTACATAGTCTGGGTTGTATACTGCAATCCAGGCATCTTTTGATCCACTAACTTCCTTAAATTCCTCAGTGTCAGGAAGTTGGACGGTTCCGGTTTTTGCGCATAAAGGAATTTGCAAGGATTTCAGCCGGGATGCGGTGCCTCCATTCCATTGGACTGTAGATTGAAGTATGTTGCTTATTATAAATGCGGTTTCTTCCGATACTAATTGCTGTTTCTTAGGTTCAAATTTATAAAGGGGAACCCCATGGGAATCCTCGATGCGCCGGATTGTGGTGTATTCTTTATATCTGCCCCTATCGGCAAAAGCTGTGTAGGCTTCGGCTAGATCCATTGGGCTTATGCCATAATGAAAGCCCCCTAGAGCTACAGACAAATTATTATAATCTTCTTGAGCAAAGGGGATGCCTAGCTTTTGGGCAAAAGAAATGCCGTTTTTCAGCCCAATGTCATACAGTACCTTTACAGCGGGAATATTAATTGAATATGCAACAGCTTCCCGTAGGGTTACCCAGCCACGGAATTTACCTCCATAGTTAGAAGGTGTATAATTTCCAATAGTTACAGGGGAATCTTCAATGAAAGTTACAGGGGTATATCCGAAATATTCTATAGCTGGGGCGTACACTACAATGGGCTTAATAGCGGAGCCGGGCTGCCTCTTCGATTGAATCGCACGGTTAAAGCCTTTGCGTATCGAACTACTCGCATCTCCTTTTTCTTCCCGTCCGCCTAAGATAGCTCTGACTTCCCCTGTAGAACTATCAAGTACTACAAGGGCGCTTTGACATGCTTCAGCGGTTACAGGACTTTTAGGAAATAGGTCTTCATTTCTATAGAGCTCTTCTGCGAATTTTTGCAAATCCGAATCCAATGTTGTGAATATTCTGTATCCATTGGTAAACAATTCGTCTTCATTTACATTTAAAATATCTGCAGCCTCTTTTAATACCATATCCATAAAAAATCTATGGGGATAGGTTTCGGATTGCTCCTGTGCCAGGTTTAAAGGCTCTTGTTTAAATTCATTCCCTTGTTCAGGGGTTAGCATCCCATACTTAACCATTAAATCTAATACCAAATTTCTTCGTTCTAAGGATGCTTTTTTGTTGATAAAAGGAGAATAGCGGGAGGGATTTTTGGGTATTCCTGCTAAGAGGGCTCCTTCTGCTACGGTGAGCTCTCTTGCAGATTTTCCAAAATATTTTCTGGAAGCTGCTTCAATTCCATAGGTACCTTTTCCAAAATAAATTAAATTTAAGTAGGCTTCAAGGATCTGATCTTTTGAATATTTTTTCTCAAGTTGATAAGCTAAATAAATTTCTTGAATTTTCCGGCTTATTTTTTTCTCTTGAGTCAGATGGCTATTTCGAATTACCTGCTGAGTAATAGTGCTGGCTCCTTCCACGAATCCACCGGCCTTTATATCTGCAATAAGAGCTCCAACCATCCGCTTTACATCAAATCCAGGGTGTTT
>CALGOY010000143.1 GCA_937960725.1 uncultured Bacillota bacterium | reverse complement strand
TTTGGCGTCAGTAAGCAATGAGTTCAATGCCCTCTTTATTAGAGGAAATGCTGTAGGGGAGTTAATGCTATATGGAAAAGGGGCTGGTTCGTTGCCGACGGGAAGTGCCGTAGTTGGGGATATATTAGATGTTGTCAAGCATATACAACATTCTGTTAAATCTGGAAATGAAGTGCTAGCTAACGGACGAAAATTTAATGTAATTGGCGAGGGTAGGGGTGCCTACTATGTGCGGCTGCAAGTCATTGATAAACCAGGGGTGTTGGGGAGAATCACTACTACTTTTGGTAAGCATGAAATCAGCTTAGCCTCCGTTGTGCAGCAAGGTATAGGAGAGAGCGTGGTACCGTTGGTATTTATAACCCACCAAGTGGAGAGAAGTAAGCTGGATGAAGCTTTAGATGAAATTAGAAACTTTGATGTAGTAAAAGAGATTGCTAGTATTTTAAGGGTTGAGACATTATAATGTAAAAACTATTTATTTGTATACTGTAGATAACTGTGGTATAATTGCCTCTGGGGCTTGATCGCTGCCCCAGTTTTTGCTTTTTGTAGTAATAGGATAGTTTTTTAGGAGGGTTGAAGTGGGTAACAACGCTTTAATACAGCAAGTTTTAGTTTTATTTCTTATAATAGTGGTAGGTTTTATTGCAAAGAAAAAGGATATTATAACTTCTCAGGTGAGTAAAAAACTTTCCGAGCTTCTACTGTATATTACATCGCCGTTTTTAGTAATAACATCCTTTAATTTTGAATTTTCTTTTGATATGCTAACTAAAGCTATTATTGTCTTTATATTTTCAATGGGAATTCATATTTTTTCTATTATACTCGGAATGTTTGCCTTTAATCGGTATCCTGATCGCGTAAGGAGCGTTCTCCGATTTATTACCGTGTTTCCCAACTGTGGCTTTATGGGCTTTCCGGTGTTAGAAAGCATTTTTGGAAAGATAGGGATTTTCTATGGCTCTATATATGTGATGGTGTTTAATATATTTCTGTGGACTTATGGAGTTATGCTGTTTTCTAAAGATAATGAAAAAACGTCCATAAAGCAGGTTTTATTTAATCCAGGTACAATTTCGGTTTTTATAGGTATAATTGTCTTTTTATTCTCGATTGATATCCCTGCGCCAATTTATAATACTTTGGATCTGGTGGGCGGTATGACCGCTCCGCTGTCAATGCTAATAGTAGGGGCTTTGTTAGCGGATGTTGATTTTAAGAAGCTGTTTTCTGGATCTGCTGTTTACTACGGATCTTTCATCCGGTTAATATTTATTCCATTATTAACTATGGTAGTCTTGAAGTTTACAGGGATGGAAGAGGAGCTTATGAAAATTTGTGTGCTTTTAGTAGCTATGCCGGCAGCAGCCAATACTGCGATATTTGCAGAAAAATACGATGCAGATGCCCCTTTAGCGTCCCAGTGTATCGCGGTATCGACTATATTTTCTATGATTACTATGCCTTTAATTCTATCCATAATGTGATACTAGATAATTAAAAATGAGGCGATATACATTTAATTATAGCTATAATATTTTCGCGAATTTAGATTAATATAAATAATAATATAAAATTTATAAAGCGAAAATATGGGAGTAAGCTATGAAAAAAAGAAAATGGAGCCTCATTTATCTATTAGTCAATATATTAGTAATTGTGGGCATTGCATTTTTTGATTCCAACATAGGGAATATAGGACAGGTTTTTTATCAGCTGGATTTTCAGTGGATTGCTGCAGCAATTTTCAGCATGTTTCTATTTTGGTTTTTCGATGGGCTGGTAGTTTATTATGCTGCAGCTTCTATTCTTGGAATTAAGCTGTTTATTCAAAGCATGCGGATATCAATTTTAGGAAAGTATTACAATGCCGTAACTCCCTTTGCCAGCGGAGGGCAGCCAAGCCAGCTTTATTTTCTAGTACGGGGCGGTATACCGGCTGGCCATGCCAGCTCCATACTGATAATCAAGTTCTGTGTGTATCAGCTGATTATTTCCCTATTTTCATTGGTAGCCTTTGCTTTTAAGGGTAGGTTTATCAATGAATATTCAGCCTTGTTATTTTGGGCGGCGGTGGTTGGATTAGCGATAAATGCTGGAGGTTTTTTGCTTACACTAGCGCTGGTTGCGCGTCAGAATATTTTGAAGAAGATTGCGGACTGGCTTCTTACAGCTTTACATAAGATAAAGCTGGTTAAAGATCCGGACAAGGTTCGCGGCAATATTTTTAAACATATTAAGGATTTTCACGATGGTTTTGTCATGATAAGGGAAAATCCAAAGACCATGGCTGTCTTAGGAATGCTTATGGCTGTGGAGATAACTTTCTTGATAAGCATACCGTATTTTATATACAGGGCCTGCGGTTTAAACGCTGCAGGCTGGTTTGAAATAGCTATGGTTTTTATGTTTCTGTATTTAGCTGTGTCATTTTTTCCGACCCCAGGAGCCACTGGAGCTTCTGAAGGGGGCTACTATCTATTGTTTAACTTGTTTATCCCTCAGCAATTTTTATTCCTGTCCATGCTATTATGGCGGGTGGTTACTTATTACATGACCATTGTAGTGGGAGCGGTAATAGTGCTTATAGATAGCGTGCGGGGATTAACGCCTCACACTCGGACGTAAATTAGAAAACCCCCCGCTATTTTTTTATAAATAGCAGGAGGGCAAGAGGGGGGAGTTAGGTAGGTTTCTAAATGAAAAGCTGCATCTTGGAATTCATAGCGTCCCGCAGATAATCTGCAGCTTCTATAACTTCCAGTTCGGGGATTAGTTCTTCTTCTTTGAAGCCCATAATCTCCATGGAAAGTTTGCAGCCGTAAAATTTAACTCCATTTTCTCTCGCTTCCTGTATAAGGTCTATAAGCCTTGGCGCTTTATTATTTTTCATCATTTTTAGAAGCATTTCTTTTCCTAATCCCCCCATATTCATTTTAGATAGGGGGAGATTTTCCGGATTGCTAGGTGTCATAGCTCCAAATATAGATTCATAGAAGGATTTGTCGTCTGAAGCATTTTCTTGGGGCTGCCTGACTAGGAGGAGTCCCCAAAATGCAAAGAACATGGTAACGTCTACTTCTATATCCCGGGCAGTGGTGGCTAGTATAAAAGCTGCGAGGGCTTTATCGTAGTCGCTGCTGAACATGAGCAGGTTTATTTTGTCACTCACTGTTATTCCTCCTTTGGAAATATTTTTCCCAAAAGAGGAATAATGATACCTTTTAGATAAAGCGATATTTGTTTTTATATTCTTTCTTATTGGCTGCTATCTTTTTAATGGAAGATATTAATACATCGACTTCTTCCTTTTGATTATAGAGTCCAAAGCTTACCCGGACTACCCCAGGGTGGAGGGCTTCGTCGCCTGATATTCGTTTTTTTACTTCTTCCGATGGGATTTTTAATAACTTTTGTATATAAGGCTGTGCGCAAAAGCAGCCGCTTCTTACGGCAATGCCAGCTTCTAAGGATAAGGCTTCGGCTACTAGAGCATGGTGTAGCCCATCTATGTTAAAGGGTATTATACCTACCCTGTGAGTAAAATCTTCCACATTGCAGTAGAGCTGAACATCAGGTATTTCTAAAAGCTGCTCGATAGCATAGCGGGTGAGCTTAAGTTCGTGCTGATGGATTTTTTCCATCCCTAAAGACTGAATAGTTTTAATTGCGGCAGTTAAGGCCACTACTCCCATAAGATTTGGAGTGCCGCTTTCTTCTTTTTTAGGAGGAGGGCTCCACTGTACATAGTCGGGGGTAACTATATCTACTGTACCTCCGCCGGGGAATTCAGGCTCACCTTTTTCAAATACAGTCCTAGGGCCTATTAGAACTCCAATGCCGAAAGGGGCATACATCTTATGGGCTGAAAAGGCTAGAAAATCAATATGACGGGAAGAGCTTATGGGTTCCATAGCAATAGGCATATGGGGGACGAGTTGCGCTCCATCTACCGCTATTTTAGCACCATAATGATGGGCTATTTCGGCTATTTCATGAATAGGGTTTACATAACCTGTAACATTGGATGCGCCAGCTACAGCTACTAGTTTTATAGCTCCACCATATTTTTGAAGCTTTGCTTTTAGATCTTCTAGGCATAATCGTCCTTTTTCATCGACATTTACATAATCTACTCGATATCTCATACGCCACGGCAGGTCGTTGCTGTGGTGTTCCATATAAGTGGTTAGAACGACACCATTTTTGCCTATCTCATCCTGTAGTCTACAAGATAGTTTATTTATAGCTTCGGTGGTGTTTTTTACGAAAATAACGACATCGTGATTTAAATCTGCTCCTACAAAGGAGGCTACGATTTCCCTTGCTATTTCATATGTACGGGTAGAATACTTCGATTTATATCCAGCTCCCCGATGTATTGAAGAATACCAGGGGGCGAACTCATTGATGGCCTCGAGAACGGAAATGAAAGGGGGCGTAGTGGCAGCGTTATCAAAATTAATGGCTGGTACCATCCTTCCATTAGCAAGTGGTATTTTCTTTTCTACGCCAGCTACCAATGTTCGATAAAGCTTAGTGGCGGAATCTGTTATCAATTGCTTCACCCCTTTTGTCTTGGATAGACACAGAATTATTATATTCGGCTTGGATGAAACGGGTGACAGTTTGAGCTGGGCAATTTTTATATCGGGGTATGATTAAAAGATAAAATATGTAGTGAATTTATATTAACTCTATAGTAAAATTATGTTGTATATTGATACTAATTATCTTATCAGGGGAGGAGTTTTATGGAGGACAATTTTATAATTGTTGCAGCGGATGGAAGTGGACATTTTACCAGCGTTCAAGAGGCTGTTGATCAAATTCCAGACGATAACAAGGAAAGAGTTATTATATATATAAAGAATGGAATATATAAGGAGAAATTGCATATTAATAAACCTTTTGTAAAGTTATTAGGGGAAGATCCTGAGAAGACAATTTTAACCTATGACGATGCAGCCCGCAAACTGCTTGATAATGGTGAGGAAATGGGTACTTTCCGCTCCTATAGTACATTTATAGGGGGAGATGACTTTATAGCGGAAAACATTACATTCGAAAACAGCGCAGGCCGTGGGGATCTGGTTGGACAAGCCCTGGCTATCTACGTAAAAGGGGATAGGGCTGTATTTAGAAATTGCAGATTTTTAGGCCATCAGGATACGCTGTTTACAGGTCCTTTGCCGGGGGAGGCTGCAACTGTATCTAGCAGACAATATTATGAACGGTGCACAATTGTGGGGGATGTAGATTTTATATTTGGTTCAGCTACAGCAGTATTTAATCAGTGTGAGATTATTTCATTGGATAGGAATAAAGATGTTAATGGATATATAACTGCTGCATCGACGCCGGCAGATAAGGAATATGGATATGTATTTTTAGATTGTAAATTGACTAGCGATGCCGCCCCGAATACAGTATATCTTGGCAGACCTTGGAGGCCTTACAGCAATGTATGCTTTATAAACTGCTGGATGGGAGAGCATATAAAGGCTGAAGGATGGCACAATTGGGGGAAAGAGGAGAACGAGAAAACTGCCCGATATTATGAATACAATAGCTCGGGTCCTGGGGGAAATATGGAGCAGAGAGTTTCTTGGTCTAAGATACTAACCGATGAAGAAGCCAAGAAATATACAATTTCCCAAATACTATCAGGGGATGATGGATGGAATCCAGCAGCAGAAACTATAAGCGTATATATTGCTGGGGATTCTACTGCATGCAACTATACTGAAGATCGGGCACCGCGGATGGGTTGGGGTCAGGCAATCGGGCGGTTGTTTAAGGAAGGCGTGGTAGTAAAAAATCATGCTTCCAGTGGGAGAAGTTCGAAGAGCTTCATTAATGAAGGGCGATTAGATATAATTTTAGCAGAAATTAAAGCGGGTGATTATCTATTTATCCAGTTCGGGCACAATGACCAAAAAGAGGATGAAGAAAGGCGGACGGAGCCTTATACGACTTATAAAGAGTATTTAACCCGCTATATTGAAGGGGCCAGGGAAAAAGGAGCAAATCCTGTACTGCTTACTCCTATCAGCAGAAGAAGCTTCAACAGCGATGGCACAATTGCTGACACCCATGGAGAATATCCAAAGGCAATGAAGGAACTGGCAGAGGAACTTAAGGTGCCGCTGATTGATATGACAGAAAAAACAAAAAAATTGTTTGAGAAGCTGGGAGAAGAGGAGACTAAGCAAATTTTCTTATGGTTAAAGCCAGGAGAGCATGTAAACTATCCGGATGGAATAAAGGATAATACCCATCTTCACGAGAGAGGTGCTGTAGAAGTAGCCAAGCTCGTGTTGGAGGGTATTAAGGAAAATAAGCTGTCGTTAGAATATTTTATTGATAAGGATAATATTAAATAAAAACCGAGGTGAGTAGGTTGAATAATACTAAGCTGTGGTATAAGAAGGCAGCTTCAGATTGGAATGAAGCTTTGCCAATCGGCAATGGAAGACTAGGTGGAATGATATTTGGCGGCGTTGGAAGAGAGCATATTCAGCTGAATGAAGATAGCGTGTGGTACGGGGGACCAAGGGATAGAAATAATCCGGATGCCCTTAAAAATCTGCCTAAAATTCGAAGCTTACTTTTTGAAGGGAAAATAAAAGAAGCGGAGAGGCTTGCTAAAATGGCATTATCAGGGACGCCGGAAGGGCAGAGGCACTATCAACCCCTTGGAGATTTGTTTTTAAACTTTAATCATAGCGATAGCGAGGTAGAGGATTATTATCGAGAACTGGATATAAATGAAAGCATAGCACGAGTTCGTTACAGCTATGACGGAGTTAATTATACTAGAGAATATTTTGCCAGCGCAGTCGATCAGCTGATTGTCATAAGAATTACGGCGGATAAACCGGGAAGCATATCTTTTGATGCACAGCTTAGAAGAGGCAAATATTTAGATATGCTTCAGAGTATATCTGAAGACTCCATTATGATGAAGGGGAATACCGGCGGAGAGGATGGCATTGGTTTTTGTGCCATAGTACGAGCTGTAGCAAAAGGTGGAAATGTTTATACCATCGGTGAAAATCTATTAGTAGAAAATGCAGACGAGGTCACTCTATTTATTTCTGCTGCTACTTCATTCCGAAGCCATGATTATATAGATTTATGTAAAAAATACATAGATAATGCTTTAAAGAAAGAATATAAAGAGATTCTGGAGGATCATATAAAGGATTATCAGAGCTTTTTCCATCGCATGGAGCTGGATATAGAGGGTGTAGATGACGAACAACTGAATCAGCTTGCCACCGATGAAAGACTGGACAGGGTAAGGGCTGGAAAGGATGATCCGGGGCTTGTCTGCCTGTATTTTCAGTTTGGAAGATATCTTATGATATCCTGCAGTCGTCCTGGTACTCTGCCGGCTAACCTTCAGGGGATATGGAATAAAGATATGCTCCCGCCATGGGATAGCAAATATACCATTAATATAAATACTGAGATGAACTATTGGCCTGCAGAAGTTTGTAATCTGTCAGAATGCCACGAGCCTTTATTCGATTTAATTGAAAGAATGCGGGAGCCCGGGCGTCATACTGCAAGAGCGATGTATGACTGTAGAGGATTTGTAGCCCATCACAATACTGATATCTATGGAGATACAGCACCCCAGGATATTTATATTCCTGCATCTTATTGGCCTATGGGGGCGGCATGGCTGTGCCTTCATCTATGGGAGCACTATGAATTTACACAGGATATAGAGTTTTTGAAAGAAAAATATCCTACCATGAGGGAAGCGGCGGAATTCTTCCTTGACTATTTAGTGGAAGATTCAAAAGGCCGTTTGGTGACATGTCCTTCTGTATCTCCGGAAAATAAGTACCGACTTGACAACGGAGAAGAAGGAGCATTATGCGTAGGGCCTTCTATGGACAGTCAAATTATTTATGCTCTATATACCAGATGTATAAAGGCGGCACAAATCCTTGGGATTGATGAAGATTATATTAGAAAGTTTCAAGCAGTAATTGATAAACTGCCTAAGCCCCAAATAGGGCGATATGGGCAAATTCAGGAATGGGCTGAAGATTATGAGGAGGTTGAACCTGGACACAGACATATATCCCATCTTTTTGCATTGCACCCCGGAAATCAAATAACTGTACGGAAAACACCAAAGCTGGCTCAGGCAGCAAAAATAACTTTAGAAAGAAGATTGGCCCATGGTGGTGGCCACACCGGATGGAGCAGGGCGTGGATTATTAATATGTGGGCAAGGCTGGAAGAGGGAGAAAAAGCATACGAAAATATACAAGAGTTGCTTAAAAGGTCTACTTTGCCCAACTTGTTTGATAATCATCCTCCATTTCAGATCGATGGAAATTTTGGAGGCACAGCGGGAATTGCAGAGATGCTCTTGCAGAGCCATGCAGGGGAGATTAATCTGCTTCCGGCATTGCCTAAAGTATGGAAAAACGGGACTATAAAGGGTATAAAAGCAAGGGGCGGTGTAGAGCTGGATATCGAATGGAAGAAAGGGGAGCTTTTCAGGGCGGTTTTAAAGCCAAAAGTATCCGGAATGTATACAGTAAGGTATGGAGAAAAAACCAGAGAAATAGAACTGGAAAGCGGCGTAGATATAGTTATTGATAAGAATTTGAATTTTTATCCTGTATAAATATTTGTTAAATTATCTGCAATTTATGATTATTATTTACGGCGCAGAGGGGAGTAAGATGATATTTAGAAATATAGAGTTTCATAATGTTGCAGAATTAGAAGCTATCCCTGGGATGGGTGGCTGGAGATTGCAGAGATTCCCTGAAAAAGTAAGGAATTGTCTTGGGCATAAAGAACATGAACGGGGGAGGTTTTACTCCCAAAAATCTGTTGGTTGTGAAATAAGATTTGCTACAGATGCAAAATTTGTGAGAGTTTCGTTGTCTGCTATTGAGCAAGATGGAACTGTGTTGGTATATAAAGGGGATTTCTTTCACTCGTTTCATACATTAAAAGCCGGAGTTGTTACAACGCTGCATTTAGAAAACCCTCCAAAGTTTAGCAGTGTCAAAGCAGAATGTTTAAAGGGGCGCTTATTTTCCCCAAATATATGGAGATTACAATTTGGCAAGGATACCGGAATTTCTTTTCACCATATAGATAGCTTTGGGCATGAGCTAAGGCCGCCTAAAGAGGATGAGATGCCGAAGCTAACATGGTTGGCCTATGGATCGTCCATAACTTTTGGCGGAGATGTTTTGTTATATAGTAATGCATATATAGAGCAGGCGGCAAGAAGATTGAAAGTAAATGTGCTAAATAAAGGAATTGCAGGTTCTTGTTTTTGTGATGAAGCTATAGCAAATTATATCGCTGACTGCAAAGAATGGGATTTTGTAACTTTAGAATTAGGAGTGAATATGAGGGGAAGGTTCACTCCGGAAGAATATGAGAAACGGGTTCGGTATTTGTTGAAAAAAATAGTAGAAAAGCGCCCTGGCAAGCCAATTGTTGCTATAGGGATATATCCTAATGGAAGTCTATATTCTTTGGATGAAGAAGATCCTATTACACGGGATAACCTCGTATTTGACGAGCTGTTAAAGCGGATTGTGCGGGAGATGGACAGTAAATATATATACTATATCGATGGTAAAGATATACTGACGGATTTTTCGGGTTTATCCAGTGATCTTCTTCATCCGTCGGATTATGGTCACATTATAATGGGAGAGAATTTGAGCAGAATATTGAAAAAGTTATTGGGGGATATTTTCCCGTCTCTTATATAAACTGTATAAGGTATGGTACTAATATAAAAGGAGGTGTTTCATTTACCCTCCAAGTCCGGATATTATTATACATGTTTTCAAGGTTCAGGCCAACATAAGCTGGCAAATTGGCTAAGATGTGAAGCCAAAATGTGTTTGATGTTTAGTATAAGAATAATTTTGAGCTGACATGGTTTGTTATTAAATATGAAAGTTAAATAGTGCTTTCTTGCACTGTTAACTATAATACTAATTATACAAGGAGGATAAAAATGGGGATTGAAAATAAAATAGCTGAATATAGGAAAAAGGGTTTTCCGAAGGTTTGGGTATCTGATCAGGGGGATGGGACTTATAAAAATCCTGTACTGTTTGCAGATTATTCAGACCCGGATATTATAAGGGTGGGCGAGGATTTTTTTATGGTTGCCTCAAGTTTTAATTGTATCCCTGGACTTCCCATCCTGCATTCTAGGGATTTAGTAAATTGGAAGATAGTAAATCATGTTATTAGAGAGATACCCTATGCTGATTATGAAAAGCCCCAGCATGGTAGAGGTATATGGGCACCCAGTATTCGATATCATGATGGTTATTATTGGGTTTTCGTTGGCATGCCCGATGAAGGTATTTTTATGAGCAAGACAAAGGATCCTTTTGGAGATTGGGAACCCCTAAGGTGTATAAAGGAAGTCATAGGCTGGATAGATCCATGCCCATTTTGGGATGACGATGGGAATGCGTATCTGGTGAATGCTTTTGCAAAAAGTAGGATTGGCTTTAAGAGCATTTTAGCTATTAACAAGATGAAACCAGATGGCACAGCCCTCCTTGACGAATTCCGTATTGTAATAGATGGTAATATCAACCATCCTACTATCGAAGGACCTAAGATGTATAAGAGGAATGGCTACTACTATATTTCTGCTCCAGCCGGAGGGGTAGCGACCGGTTATCAAGTGATATTGAGATCAAAGCACGTTTATGGGCCTTATGAAGAAAAGATCGTACTCCATCAGGGCGATTCTCCTATAAATGGACCCCACCAGGGAGGATGGGTTGAGCTGGAGAATGGGGAAACATGGTTTATGCACTTCCAGGATGCGGATGCCTATGGACGAATTGTCCATCTTCAGCCAGTTGAGTGGGTAGATGATTGGCCGATGATGGGCATAGACAGCAATAATGATGGCATTGGTGAACCGGTATTAAGATACAAGAAACCCAATGTAGGAAAAGAATATCCTATACAAGTACCCGATACAAGCGATGACTTTAATGGTCAGAAGCTGGGATTGCAATGGCAGTGGCATGCAAACCAAAAACAGGATTGGTATTCATTGGAGGATAGGGAAGACCACATCCGATTATATGCCCGAAATTGTTTAGGTGAAGATAAGAAAATATTATGGAATGTGCCCAACCTCCTTCTGCAGAAGTTCCCAGCTCCTAAATTTGAAGTTACGACAAAAATGGAGTTTAGCCCTGAGCTTGAAGAAGATCAGGCTGGATTAGTAATAATGGGAATGGAGTATGCTTATCTGGTTGCTAAAAAGACAAAAGATAATCAGTTAAGGCTTTCCTTAGTTAAAGGATATGGGCCTCAAAAAGACGAAAAAGCGCCTAGTAAAGGGGAAGAGTGGGAAGAGGTTGGAACTAGCATCGACACTAATATTATGTATTTTAGGGTAACTGTAAACGAGGGAGGAAGATGTATTTTTAGCTATAGCTTAGATGGAAAAGACTTTACCAAGATAGGGGATGAGTTTATAGCTAAAAAGGGCCATTGGATTGGGGCTAAGGTAGGCATCTTCTGCAATAATTATCAGCATAAAAACAGCAATGGATTTGCGGATTTTGATTGGTTCTTATTAGAAGAAATGTAATTGGAGGAGATGTAAATGGGAACGAACAATAAAGGCATAAATAGTAATTTTGGATTTGATATGCCTGAGGTAGAGCTGCCGGTATTTCCAGATAGGGATTTTGTAATTACTGAATATGGCGCGATAGGCGACGGAGTTCATATGAACACCATCCCTATCGCTAAAGCAATAGAAGATTGCGCGGCAAATGGCGGGGGAAGGATTGTCATACCTGCGGGAGTATGGCTTACGGGGCCTATTACGCTGAGGAGCAATATCGATTTGCATGTTGAGGAGGGTGCACTGGTTGTATTTAGCAAAGACTTCGATGATTATCCTCTAATTTTAGCCAGCTTTGAAGGCTTGAACACAATAAGATGTATTTCTCCAATAAATGGAATGAATCTGGAAAATGTTGCGATAACCGGCAGAGGGATATTTGACGGTTCAGGCGATGCATGGAGACCGGTTAAGAGAGATAAGCTGACTAAAAGTCAGTGGATGGAATTGGTCAATTCCGGGGGAGTAGTAGATGAGGACTCAATGACTTGGTGGCCTACGAAAGAGGCATTGATGGGTGAACGGTTATTTAAAGAGTACGGGGGAAAGATTTTAGATGTTGAAGCTTTTAAACCATACAAGGTTTTTGCTCGTCCTACTCTTCTAAGTTTAATTAATTGTAAAAAAGTATTGCTGGATGGGCCAACTTTTCAGAATTCCCCGGCATGGGGCCTTCATCCTTTAATGTGTAAACATATAACGGTTCGAAATATAAACGTAAGAAATCCATGGTATTCTCAAAACGGGGATGGCTTAGATTTAGAATCCTGTAAAAATGCGGTTATATATAATTCAACATTTGACGTTGGGGATGATGCGATATGCATGAAGTCAGGCAAAGATGAGGATGGGAGGAAAAGAGCTGTTGCATGTGAAAATGTTAAAATTTTTGACTGCACTGTATATCACGGGCATGGGGGCTTTGTAGTAGGCAGTGAGATGTCTGGAGATGTAAGAAATATTCATGTATCAGATTGTACTTTTATAGGTACTGACGTAGGCCTCAGGTTCAAGAGCTGTAGAGGAAGAGGGGGAGTTGTAGAGAATATATATATAGAGAATATTCGCATGATAGACATTCCAAAAGAGGGGATTATATTAACTACTTACTATGAATTTGGAAATAATGCTCCTGTGCAAGGAATTCTAACTGCTACAGAAGAAACCCCAGAATTTAGGAATATATATTTTAAAGATATAATTTGCAGCAATGTAAATAAAGGGATTCATATTGATGGATTGCCTGAGCTTCCTATAAACAATATTAGTTTTGAAAACTTATGTATTAACTCCAACGTGGGAGTTACATGCAGTGAGGTTAAAGATATAAAATTCAGCAAAATACGGATCAAAGCGAAAAAAGCTCCTACATTTTCATTTTATAATAGCCGTGATATTGAATTATCTAATATAGAAAGCATAGAGGATGGGGAAGTATCCATAGATATAAAAGGATCAAAATCGTGTAATATACAAAAATGAATGTTCCAATAGGAGATGTTAATATGAAATCTTGTGAGCAAGATCAAACGCGGTTGAAATGTGTTATAGAATTCCTCGATAATGTCCTTGAAGACGGACGGGACTGCTATAGGAAACCCCCTACGCCTTTATTTGCTGATGGAATAAACATCAATACGGGAGAGCATTTGTATTGGGAAGATGAGGATAATAGAAAGTTTGTTATGTCCAATCTAGGAAGCCAGCAGAACCTATTTCGTGCATTAAAAGCGGCTAGTATATTAACTGGAGATAAAAAATACGAAAATGCAGCAAAAGAGTCAATAGAGTATCATTTTGATTATTTGATGGACAGTAGTGGACTTATGCAGTGGGGAGGACATAGGTTCATTGATTTAAAGACTTTGAATATAGTCAGCACTAAAGGAATGTTCCATGAGTTAAAAAATCATTTTCCATATTATGAATTGATGTTTTTAGTAAATCCCGAAAAGACAGAAAAGTTTATTTCAGCATTTTGGAATGCGCACGTATATGATTGGGGTAATCTTGAAATTAACAGGCATGGGGAATATGGGCTTCAAATGGGTAGATTATGGGATAATGAATTTCATAATCCAAGACCTTTTCGCGAGACTAAAGGGTTATCGTTCTTAAATGTAGGAAATGATCTCATGTATTCAGCTGGAATTTTATATAAAATTACAAATAAAAAAGGAGCAATTATCTGGTGTAAACGACTTGCACAAATGTATGTAAATGCTAGGCATCCTGAAACTAGATTGGGAAGTTATAAATTTACTCAGCCAATTAAAAGGGAAGAAGGACCTCATGATAGTAATGATCCTAGGTTTACTCTTTCAATATATGGAGACCGAGCCAAGCGACAGCTTGGTCCCGAGTTTGGCGAAATTGCGTTAGAAGGTAATATGCTTCTCAGATATCAAGCAGAGACCATTTATGTTGTGAATGCTATTATGTTGATGATGCTTGCAGAAGAAATAGGAAAAGAAGGGGATGTTTTTGTAGATTGGGCTACGGAAGGTCTAAAAGCTTTCTATAAATATGGATATGTGGTAGAAAAAAATTGTTTCCGCCCGATGTTAGCAGATGGAACGGATCTGACAGGCTTCGAGCTTAAGCGCAGCGGGTATTATGGGAAAAAAGGAACAGTTTTTAATCAATATCCCGCTGATTGCCGATATCTGCGCGCCTATATGATGGCATTCCGATTGACAGGGGATGAGGAGCTTTGGGAGATGGCTAGAAACATAGCTAGGGGCAACAAACTAGGGGACATAGGAGAGTATCTGGGGGATGCTGCCCGATTAAATATGGATATAGATATTGCGGATGCTAATGCGCTATTTGCTGTTTTAGAGATATATAAGACGGTAAAGGATCCAGCTTATTTAGAATTAGCAAGAAGAATCGGAAATAATATTATTAATTATAAATTTTCTAGGGGATTTTTTGTCTCCGATCCGGATTGTGAACAGGTAAACTTTGATACAATTGAACCCCTAGCCTTACTTTCCCTACAAGCTGCTATCGAAGGAAAAAGTGAGCTTGTACCCAAATTTATTAATGGGATGGGGAGGCTTAGACAATAGGAATAACTACATTTACGTATTCTTAATTTGGATAGAAGGGAAGATTCAAAGTGGGAGAGCATATAGAAAAGTTTTATACAATATTG
>CALGOY010000142.1 GCA_937960725.1 uncultured Bacillota bacterium | reverse complement strand
GGGGGGGGGGAGGGTAGGTATGGGTAGGATTGGGAGAATTAGTCGTGGGAGGGCAGTTAAAAAGGCGCCCCCTATAAATGCCTGCCAAGTGAAGCTATCTCCACTTAATCCAATGAAGAATAGGCTTGCAATACCCCATACAATCCTGCCCGCTACCATGGATAAGAGCAGGGCAGGATACACAAAAACATCTCTTTTAGGAAACAATTTGTACAAAAGTCCAGTCATTAAGCCATAAGTAGCCAGCTCAAAGCTCATAACCGTAGCAGCTGGAAACATAGGCGGCATACCTGATATGATGCTGTTAAGTATAGGGGCTACGAAGCCTACAACCAATCCATAGGGCCAACCGCATACAAATCCCGCTATTAATACTGGAATATGCATAGGAAGCAGAGCTCGTCCTAACTCCCCGATCCTTCCTGTAAAATAGGGTAAGATAACAGCTAAGGCAATAAAAAAACCGGCAAGAACCAAATTTCTAGTAGAGGCTTTTTTCATACTATCCCTCCAAATCCCTTATAAAAATAAAAATACCATTAAGATATGACTTTCTACTGAAAGTCTATACCTTCATGGTATATAGATCGATCGATAATATGCAAAATAAAGTAATTCTAAGATAGTTTCCACGAAACCGGCTTCTGCCAGCGCTTGTGATTATTTTATCATAAATTGTAAATAAGTCAATTCTACAAAAACAAGGGACAGAAGGCCTAAAGGCCTCCTGTCCCCGCCTTTTACTCCTCTATTTTCCGTAGCTCTTAAAACTCTACCAAATCTTTAATATTGACAGGCATGCCGGTACTAATAGACTTATTAGCAGCGATGCCAACGAGGATAGAATAAGCACCGTCTATATGAGAAGCAGCTCGGTTAAATGGATCATCCTCTGGAACGCCAAACAAATCTTTTAGAAGTAAGGGATCTCCTCCTCCATGCCCTCCTTCTTTTTCTTCAATTGGTACATTGTAGGGAGCATCAAACATTGGGAACACCGTAATGCTCTTTTTCCTTACAGCTCCTTCTTCTTCAACATCTCCTCCTGCATTTACATAGGTATTCTCAACAACGGTCATCTGGATTCGTCCCTTGCTTCCGTTAAATGCTATTCTAAAGCCTTCCCAGGGCATATAAGTATTCAAGGAGTAAGTCATTATAGCTTTATTCTCATATCTCACCATTACTGCCATAGTATCCTCAATACTAATACCATCCCCAAAAACACTCTGGTCTCTGAGATAGCCATCTTCTTTCTCCGCATCGAGGTATAAGGCCTTTAGCTGTGGGTTATCTTCCAAATGCAGCGCAAACGGATCATTTTTTGCATGTTCGCTACCATGAGCCCTGTAGTAGAACTTTGTTATTCCACGCTTCTCAGCATTTTCACGGCCGTAGAACAGAAGATCTCCCATGCTGAATACTGTTTTGGGACGGGTTCCTAACCAGAAATTCACCAAGTCAAAGTGGTGGGTAGATTTATGAACCAAAAGTCCTCCACTATTTCTCTTATCCCTGTGCCAACGCCTGAAGTAGTCCGCCCCATGCCTGGTATCCAAAAGCCACTCAAAATGCACTGAAAATACATCACCGATAGTATCATTCATAATTAGCTCTTTGATTTTAGTATTATGGGGGGCATAGCGATAGTTAAAGGTAACCCTTAGATCTCGACCAGTTCTCTTAACAGCATCCAAAATAGCCTGGCATTTTTCTTCATCAATGGTCATTGGTTTCTCTGTAATTACATCACAGCCTAGCTCCATGGCACGGATAATATAGGTGTGATGGGTACGGTCTATAGTTGTAACTATCACAACATCAGGCTTTTCATTCTTGATCATCTCGTCAAAACGGTCGCAGGTATAAGTATTGACAGGTTTTGCTCCATATTCTTCAGAAATTACTTTGTTAGCGTAATCCATTCGCGTCTGGTTAATATCACAAAACGCTACCAGTTCACTGGTGTCCTTAAATGTATCTACAATAGCACTGTAAAAGAATCTTGCCCTTCCTCCTGTACCTACTAAAGCATACTTTTTTCTATTTGCCAATTCTTATCTCCCCTCCATAAATTATTTTATTACATAACAACAACTTTCGCTTTTATATATTATGCGTTATGTATCTCCATCAAAGTTTGGATGTATGCAATATTTAACTATATTATATCGCAATATTTATCCGTTTTCTTATCATTTATTGCTTAATTGTCCAAAAATGCTGCATATTTTGCTTTACTAATTTTTAAAATTGTGATAATATCTTTGCTAGGGGTGAGCCATATGAATTATACCAATGCTCTACAAACGAGTTCTGATTTGCTAATAAATATTAGCCATTCGAAACGGCAAGGATATTATACTATGCCTTCCCATCACTATCACGAACACTACGAAATATATTATCTGATAAGTGGAGAAAGGAATTATTTTATTAAAGACAAGATATACTCTATTAAAAAAGGAGATCTAGTGCTTATTTATAAAAATGATATACATAAGACAATTGACAGCAAAATCCCCCATCACGAACGACTGCTTATCGATTTCAAGGAAGAATTTCTAAATATATGCCCCGAAGAAGAAAAACAATATCTATTGCGTTGTTTTGAAACGGACAGGCCCATAATTAGGCTAGACGAAGCAGACCAAGTTTTTGTTGAAAATTTAATCAAGGAAATGCTTAGAGAACAATCGCTAAAAGAATCTGGATATTTTATTTCCTTAAAAACTTATCTTATACAGCTGCTAATTTTTATTAATCGGTTGATAGAGCAGAGAGATGAACTTTCTGTCGATATAGATGCAAATAACACTATACACGAAAGAATTTCTGAAATTGTACAATATATAAATAGACACTACGATAAGCCGCTAAGTCTTACTAAGATTGCTGATATCTTCTATATTAGTCCCTACTACTTAAGCAGGCTTTTTAAAGAGGTAACAGGATTTAACTTCGTAGAATATTTGAATTTAGTCCGGATCCGAGAAGCGCAAAAACTGCTTAAAAATTCTAATGCAAAAATCATAGAGATTGCTCAGGCGGTAGGCTTTAAAAATGTTGCTCATTTTGGAAGGGTTTTTAAAAAAATTACTTCACTTTCTCCATCCTCATACAGAAAACATAAAGCTATAAATCATCTCTCTGCTCCCAACTCCCTGCGAAAATGATAGCATTCGTTAGATGCCTTGCTCCAATTCCCTCTCGTGCTTATAGCGGAACCAGTTAAAGTCAGCACAACCGCCATCTTTTATAGTATTATAGCTAAACAGGCCTATCCTAGCCCCTTTCCAAAATCCCCAACGCAATTTGCAATCTCCCCCAAAGGGAATAAAATTGTTTCCGTCCAGGCTAAACAGAAATCGGGTAGACGATGTTAAATTCAAGATACTTTTAAACCAAACTGTATTAGTACTGATTTTAGGTCCATGATATACAATACCGGCTGTAACCGCTTTTATATAACATCCATCTTTATCTTTAACTATCCCAATCCAGTTTTCTTCCTCAGCGGCAATATAAGCTAACCCGGCTCTCTGCCCCTCTTTCATATTCTCAATACTAAGTTCGGTTACAATCTCCCCTTTATTTCCCATTAACTTTTGAGTAATAGTATTCCTAGCATGGAAAATATCAGTTGCGTACATGGCTTTAAGCCTGAGATAGCCGGGCCTTTCCGTCAGCGACCAATTTTCATCAACCGGGTTATGGTTCCACTGCCACTGCAGCCCCAATTCGGGTCCATCGAACTCATCTGAAGTAGCAGGGAAGACTACAGGATATTCGCGCCCCACATCTGGTTTCTTATAGATCGTTACCGGCTCTCCGCTAGCCCCCATAATAGGCCAATCATCCACCCATTTCACTGGCTGAAGATGGCATACCCTTCCTAAGGTACCTGCGCTCTGGAAATGCATAAACCAGGTTTCACCAGATTCCAACTCCACCAACGCTCCCTGGTGAGGTCCGTTTATATTAGTTGAGCCCTGCTCAAGTACTACTCTCCGCTCATAGGGCCCGTATATACTTCTGGAGCGAAGCACCGTCTGCCAACCAGTTTCTACTCCACCCTCCGGTATTATTAGATAATAATATCCATTTCGCTTGTAAATTTTAGTTCCTTCTGCAATTTTTCCTACATATACAACTACTCCATCATCTAAAAGCTCTTTTCCATCTGGACTCATCCTATGTATTATAATTGGACCTGCCCCTACGGTGCTGTGACCAAGGTACGCATTTCCATCATCGTCCCAAAAAGGGCAGGGATCCTCCCATCCAGAAACCCGTTTAACCTCATGAAGAGGGCTCCATGGACCCCTGGGATCCTCCGCTGTACTCATATACAAGCCTTCATTGGGGGTGCAAAAATAAACGTAAAACAAGCCATTATGATACCTTATAGCAGGAGCCCAGCTCCCCTTAGCATATCCTTCCATATTATCATAACAGGGATCGATATCTAAACGATCATATATCTGCCCTATGATAGTCCAATTGACCAAATCCTTTGAATGTAAGACCTGCATCCCCATAAAATGGAAATCTGAACAAACCATGTAGAAGTCTTCTCCCACCCTGATTACATCAGGATCCGAATAATCTGCATTTAAGACAGGGTTTTTATAATAACCGTTTCCCAAGTCACCCCACGGGCATTCCCGAATAATATCAACAGTCCGCTCCATCCAAATCATCTCCCTTAAATTTTTATATATAAGGATTAATTTTTTCCCATTTAACCTTCCATTTGCCGTCCTTAGGAAATCCAGGCGTAGGCTGGTTATTGCCATCCCATCCTGCGGCCATCATGGCGGTAGCAATTAGCAGCGCTCCATTTCCAGGAAGATAAAGGGGTAAATCTTCTCTATCGCCCTGCTTGTTGTGCCCATTGGGAAGATAAGTGTTTTTCGGCGTATCCATCAACAGAAGGTCTATTGCCATATCAGGCTTCCCAAGCCTTGCTGCCGTCATAGCCATTACTGGAAAATCCCATCCCCACATCTGTTCAAATATCCAGCTATCCAACACTTTCTCCAAAGTATTAGCCATTATCTCCTTGTCCACCATCAAGCCCGGAAGCATCCCCAAAGCACAGAGCATAGAAGGATGATCGTAGTTAAATTTAGTAAAGGTATCTGGGCAATTTTCATGAGCAAGATAAACTCCATCCTTTTTAGGAAGTTTGGATAATTTGGATATTATTTGTTCCCATTCAGGATTGCTTGGAAGCCCAAGCCGTTTTCTCCATTGATTTGCCACTTCCAGCCCATATCTCCAATATTCTAATTCAAAAGTTGGGTTTAAAGTAATCTCAGGTTTATGATTCTCCTGGGCAGGGATTAGCCCTGGTCCCAGAACATATCTGTCACTATCTTCGTCAAATACTACGTAGGAAGCCATAAACTCAGCCGTCTTAAATACCATATCGCTATATCGCTCCAGGGTTTGCCTATCAGGATGCGCCCTATAACAAAGTTCAGCATAAGTAATCGGATGGGGCTGCTGCCAAATCAGTAGCGGACCTATGGGGGATGGGCTATCATACCCATCATAGGCTACCATCTTAGGCCATCTAACCCCTTTATAACCCTGAGACTTAGCCAGCTCCTCTGCCTTGTCCATTATGGACATATACCACCATAAACTTCTTTCCAGCAGCTCAGGCTGATTCCAAAGGGGAAAATGGGCTGCATGCCAGTAGTGCATCTCTAAATGAAACTTTCCATACCAGCTATTGCAAGTGAGCCCTGTTTCCTGAGGAGGCATAAAGCCACAGCACTGTATGGCAGTAAGATATCGAGAAAGTATAATACGCCTTTCCAATTCAATCGCCCTACTGTCTTCACTCTCTGCTAGCTCTATGGCACCGCCCTCCAGCCAAAAACTTTCCCAATATCTGCTACTTGCCCTCTCTACATCTTCAAAATCCAACAAGGTCTGGCGGATTGGAGTTGGAGAAAACATGCAGCTAAACTCAATAAGGTCGATACCATAAGAAGCTTTCAGGCAGAAACAATTTCTTCCTTGTCTTAAAAACTCCGCACCCTTGTTAAATGATATTCTTACAAAATACCGTTCATCATCTATAATTCTAAGCAGATCAACGAAATTCTCACCAGAAAATATGACTTTAGTTTCGTGCCTATCATCGCTTTCCCAATCCGAAGCATTTTTCAATGGAGAACCATAGGGAAAGCGAAAAGCAACTTTTAATTTTTCTGCTCCTATAAGGGCTGATTTTATCCTTACAGAAACCGCATCAAACTCAGGATGGCAGGTCGTTACAACGTTTACAGGGTAGCCATCTATAGAAAAATTGCTTGTGATCTTTCCCCGCCACATATCCAATTCCTGATAAATACTGCCCTTATCAATTAAGCCAATTTCCCTTTGATCGAAATTAGAAAAACCCAAATCTGAAAAGTCAAATCCTATATTACATAAGTTAAGCTTATGGGGATTCTGCCTCAGCCAGTGAAAAAGCTCTTCCTGTCCTTCGCTAGAAGTATAATACCCTACCTCCCGGCCATATACATTATATTTCTTAGCTTTTAATTTATCCCTAGTAAAATCTTCTCGTTTAGATGGAGGAAATGAATGCCATCCCCATTGGGCTTGAGTACAAAGTGGAGTTGCATCGTCATATACTCGGGGAAAGGTCTGAAGTCCCGTAGCATCCACAGTAAACGCAAACTCTCCGTTGCCTACTGACAAGGGGGAACTAAGATCAAAATCTTTCAATACAGGATTGTGCCTTTTAACTAGCTCATACCTATCGATACCCATTTACAACACCCCTTTGACCATACAAAATAAATAACATTTTAGAAGTTATTAATTCGCCTCTCATGCGATAGTCATATAATATCCCTGCAGCAGCGCTCCATCACCAAGGTACAAATGCTTATTTTTAAAAGTTCCAATATAATCATCCCCAAGCATTTTATACAAATGAGAACGAATTGTAAATTCCGGAAGCTTCCCTATAATGCGTTCGCCATCAAATAAAAAACTTACCTGCACTGGAGCAGCAAAGCTACCATCCGCAGTAAAATCCCCACCAGAGCTAGCTACAACTAAAACTGCCATCTGCCCATTCAGTGCCGCCTTTATGTCATCAGAATCTACAGCAAAACGCAAAGGAGCATCTACAAGGGTAGGCATTCCGTCATAGGCACCCGATGCAGCTCCCGTATGGGGCAGATTATAATTAGAAGCTGTCCTTTTATCTGTATATACCCCTACCAGCTTGCCCTCTTTAACCAAGGTATAGCTATCATCTTCAAGAACGACACCCTCCATATCAAAGAAGGGTCTTGGATAATTTGCTGGATCCCTATCCTGCTTTATAGTTATTTTTTCATTAAACAGCTTATCTCCCATCTTATTGCTAAATATAGAACCACCGGTTGCATATAACTCACCATTGAGTGAGCGGGATAAAAATTTCTGCAGCTCATAAAACTCAAATGTAAATACCGGCAAGGTATCCCCCTTAGGCAGGGGTACTTGGTTTCTATACGCTTCTAGTACTTCTTCATTAAATGCCCAGAACTTTTCCATATCGAAGCTTCTACCGTAATATCCTAGAAAACCATCAAAGATGTTGGCAGATTTCTTATCTTTTATAACCAGCCCAATAGATATATATGAATCCCTATATTCAAGGTCAAGCCCTTGGGTATTTTTCATCTGTATTGTTACTTCATTGGTAAAAAATCCTTCACTAAAGCTAAAATCATCATATTCCGCTCGCAGCTTTGCAAGTATTTCTTCCCCATAATCCACAATCTCAGCACTGCTTATCCTTTGCTTCCCATAATCCCTGTAATCCTTACAATTTCCTGACAGCTCATAAGGATATGGGATACCAGCGCTTAAATTTTCAATAGCATTATGAACAAGCGCTTCATCCGATATATCGCCCACGGCACCGGAGATGCCTATTTTGCCATCCTTATATACCCTAACTCCCTTTTTTACAATATCCTTCATCCGCACAGCATTTACTTTAGTGTTTTGTACCCTAACGGCTGTTTCTTTTTCCCTTATGGTAATAAATTCTTTATCCATCACCAAACCTCCCAATTCTCTACATTCTCCCTCAAACAATTACATTACTGTACAGTTAATTTCCTAACCCGCGTATAGGGTCCTCCAAAGCCTACAGGGAGCGGGTATTGTTCCATTTTCCCACAGCCTCCCCCTACAAAACTCATAAGCTCAAACTCTTCACTAACAGCATCCACCTCAGCCAAGGTCTCAAACACACTCCCTGTTATGACAGATACCTTAACAGGAGTTGTAATTTTGCCGTTTTCAATTTTATATGCCCGGGCAGGCGCCATAGTAAATGTAGACATCCCTGAGCCATGTTTGACAGTCTCCACATAAATTCCATTATCTATCTCCGAAATAATATCCTTTAATGGACGGCTGCCCTTTTCAATATATGTAGTTGTCATGCGGACTATAGGCTCAAACTCAAAATTCACTGCCCTTGCATTGCCCGTCAAAGGCTCATCTAAAGCAGCACTTGTTACAGCGCTATGGAGTCTGCCGGTAAGCTTGCCATTTTTTATAATATAAGTCTTCTTACCCTTGGTTCCTTCATCATCATAAGGGGTATAGCCATTCCCAATTACCGTCCCATCATCAACAATATTCAGCAAATCCTGTCCAATAGTCTTTCCAAGGGCCCACTCCGCTTTCATAGTTTCATCCCCTACCATAAAATCGGATTCACTCTTATGCCCAAAACTCTCGTGGGTAAACACCCCGGTAGCCTCTGGACTCAAAAGTACGGTATATACCCCCGGCACTACTGGCTCCGCTTCTTTTACGAAAATAATACTCTTCTCTATTTCTTTTTTAAATTCATCCTCCAAACCTTTAAGCTGCTCAAATCGAACAGCTGCTTTTGAAACAACCACCGTATCCTTGTTATCGCCATAAGACAATTCTAAATTTAACCGTATCCCGCAAGTCTGCTTATCAAACGTAACGGCGGTTCCTTTCGATGAATAGATAGATTTAACCGTTCTATTATCAACATAATAGGAAGTATGGTGTACAATCTCAGGATGGTCTAATAGCTCTAAATATTCTTCCAGCAATTTTTGCTTCTCTGCTACAGGCACAGAAGAAACCGACTGGCTTTCATATGTCATTATATTATCCTTATTAACTTCAAAAGCCTTAACGATGGGATGTTCCATAATGTTAGGATTCGGCGTGGCCATTTGAGCGAGAGTATCTATAGCTTCCTGGATATAATCTAAATCTGTTAAAGAACTGTAATACCATCGATTGCCATCAAAAACTCTGATAAAGGCCCCTTTATTGCTACGAACCTTTTGTTCATAAAGCTCTCTTTTCTTAAAACTGATCTTCGTTTCAAACACCTCTTCGATACGTACATCTACATACAAACCTTCTGGGAAAATATACATGATTCAACCCCCATATAAATTTTTATCGAAGTAGTAATAAAAGCTGAAAAAGCTTTATCTACTCAATTATAAAATGTATTTTTGCTGCCATCAATATTAAATACTACTTCATTAAATATTCTTCGATTTGTAAACAAATTCCTCCTGTAGCTCCTATCAATTATTGATTTTTTATTCTGAATTTTTCTTTTAGCCCATTCTCCTGGGTAGATATGTCTATTTCCTTATTTCTTGTAATCCAAGTATCCACTTTCTAAGAGCTTTTAAGCGAAAATATATCTCTCTTGGAACTCCATCTTCAAATAAAAAAGGAGATGTCTTCATAAATCCAGGATCTTGGAAATCCCACCAAGTCAAAGCCTTAACCTCATCCCTTGCTGAAGCTATAGTATAGAACTGCTCTAGCCAATCCGCCTGCACATGTTCATCCCATGGAGCATGCCATATGCCTTTTGTTAACCAAAATCTATACCCTGATCCAGGGCTTTTTTAAAAAATGCTAAAGGAGATATTGGCTGTTCAAAAACAGGGCCATAGCATACAAATCTACCTGCAACATACTCACCAAAAGGCAAACACACGTTAATTATCGATATTGCATCAGGATCGCTTTCGCGAACTGTCTTACAGCAAAATCGAGTAACATTTTTCTTTATATATTCCCTAGCAAAGTTCGATAGCTCCTTATATTTTTTTCCAAACATCCATCTAGGATTAGTATGCTGGTGGCCAAATCATAATATTTCATCCCGTCTAGCAAAATCATATTGTCCTTCTTCCGCTACAACTTGATATGTGTAGAAAGGCAAAGTTGCAAAATTAAACAGACTAGTAAAATATTTCCGGAGCATAACTGCATCTTTATTATATGCCCACGTGTTACAACCGAGAAGCATATCTGGTCTGGGATTTTTGGCCAGTTTAAGCTGGGCTGCTTCAAAGCAGGCGGCTTCTGCTGCAAATATAGCATGGGAGAGGGCCTTTAAAGTTTAGCATATTCTCGAACTGCTTCCAAATGTCCCTCCGCATATGGAGAAAGTTCTATTCCTTTCGCAAATCTTTCTGCTTCCCATAAATACGTCTTTACTGCTTCTTCATATCCTTCTCCACAATTTTATAATCCTTCTCTAGAGCATATTTTAAGAGCTAGTTATTATAAGCGCTCTACCGTTAGATACATCTCATATCTCCAGTTACAAAATAAGTGAAAAAGTTATAATGCTTAATTAAATCCCCCAGTTAAAGTTATTTCATCTCCTCCAAGTTTTTCCAGACATTAACGAATTTATCAAAAGCACTTATATCTTCTCCCATAATTATCTTAGTAAATACTTCATCTTCCATAGCCTCCAAGGTTGCATTTCTTCCAACCATCGTAGGAGTTAGAAAACCGTAGAACTTATCATACAGATAGTTTTCGGAAGTTACATACTTATCTATAATATCAAAACTGCTTGGAGTAGCAAATATACGTTCCTGTCCCCAATTTTCTATATCATATGCTCTAAACTTCATAATATTATCATAATATCTCATCTCTTCTGCATTTAAATTAGATGTATCGTTCTTTTCGATAGCTTCTAATACATTATGGTGAGCAATTAAATTCTTCTTAGCTGGTTCATATCCAATGAGATTATATTAGAATTTTTTGACAAGACCCCATTTATCTTCTTTTTGCTCACGAGAATAACCTTCAGATCCAGCTTCAACTATTTTCATTAACGCTTCAGGATGCTCGCAATTTTTGTTTATGGCGTAATATCTAGTTACAGGCATTCTAGCTATAGGCATTGCTGGTTTATCATCTATAGAAACCAACTCGAGGGCAACCCAATCTGCTTCAGAATTGTTAGTAACACTATCCTGTAAGAATACACCTGGAGTTGGCATTCCACCATAGCTAATACCAATCTTCCCCCTTGTACATAAAGCGTTTTTTACAACTGGCTTTATCCAATTCATTTCTTAAACTGGAACATAGCTACTACATTTCACATATAGTGAATTAAAGAATATGTAAATACGGAGGGAAAATAAATGCAATTTTGTTATGGCGACAAAAACCATGTAAGAATTCTAGAGGAAGCAGAATTCTGGAAAAGACAGGAAGCAGAGCATACGGTGGTAATAAGAGAAATCGTTAGAAACTTAGAGGAAGAGTTTATAAAAAAATTAGAGGAATTCGAGAAAGTCCTAAGTTCAACAGAAGCTACTATAGTCCAGTACATTGAAAAGCTGGCTAGATCTAACTACTTAATAACCCCCGAATTGGCACATAAAATCATGAATTTGATTAAAGTCACCGTACAACAAAGCCAAATATTTATAAGCTATTTAGGCACCATCTTAAAAGATAGCCCCGCAGTTAAAAATAACTTAGCCGCTGTAGTAGTAATCAACCACATTATCAGAGAATCCGAGTATTATCTAGGCATTGCAAAAGCCTATCTTAACCATATGGCCTATTGGTAAAAAACAGCAAATGTATTATTTTAGGACAAAGGGTCAGATTCCTTCGTCATCTGACCCTTTGTCCCGCCCTAGCCTAGCTACATCTGCTGAAATAATTCCTTTAGGCTAGGATATATCTGCTTGAATATACTATATTTTTCATCATATAAGGCCACAATTTCAGGTTCTGGTTCTACCGTTTCCTTCACCTTTACTAGCTTTTCTGCAACTTCTTCTACAGAGCTATACTTTCCACATCCAACTGCTGCTAACATAGCCCCGCCCAGCGCAGGCCCCTCTTCGACGGATAAAATATCTACTTTCAGATTTAAAACGTTAGCCAGGATCTTCCTCCACAAGGGGCTCTTAGCCCCACCTCCACACATCTTAGTTCTCTCCACTTTGATTCCCAGAGATTTTGCAATCTCGTAAGAATCCCTTATGGCAAAGGCTACCCCTTCCATCATCGCAAGGGTCATGTCCTCCCTGGTCGTTTCCATGGACATGCCAATAAACGCAGCCCTGGCATTGGGATCGTTATGGGGAGACCGTTCTCCCATCAAATAAGGAACGAAAAATACCCGATTGTGGCCTAGATTTTTAATATTTTTCTGTTCTCCTGCAAAGTCCCGGGTTTTAAGTATATCCTCCATCCACCATTTGTTGCAGGAGGCAGCGCTTAAAACGACACCCATTAAATGGTAGTTGCCGTCTGCATGGGCAAAGGAATGCAGAGCGTTGTTTTCATCCACTTTAAACCTTTCGCTAGATATAAATATGGTGCCAGAAGTTCCGAGGGAAACGTTACATTTTCCTTCTCCAACGGTTCCGGTGCCAACTGCAGCCGCTGCATTATCCCCTGCTCCAGCTACTACTTTTACATCTTTTCTCAGACCAAACTCTTCCGCTATTTCTTCCTTAATCGTTCCAACCACCTGATAGCTTTCATAAACTGTTGGAAGCTGCTTTTCAGTCACACCGCAAATTTCCAACATTTCCTTGGACCAACATTTATTCTCAACATCAAACAGCAATGTACCTGAGGCATCAGAAGGATCAGTACAGTGAACCCCGGTCAGCCTATAGGCAATATAATCTTTTGGAAGCATGATTTTAGATATGCGGTCAAATTTTTCAGGCTCATGCCGCTTCATCCACAATATCTTCGGTGCTGTAAAGCCAGCAAAGGCAATATTGCCCGTATAGCTGGACAGCTTATCCTTTCCGATCTGTTCATTTAGATATTCCGTTTCCTCTGCAGTCCGGCCATCATTCCATAGGATAGTTGGGCGGATGACATTATCGTCCTCATCCAATACTACTAAACCGTGCATCTGCCCGCCAAATCCAATTCCTTCTACTTCTTTTTTATCTATATCTGAAATAAGCTCCTTGAGCCCATCCTTTGTCTGTTCATACCAATCCTCGGGATTTTGCTCCGACCAGCCTGGCTTTGGAAAGCTAATAGGATACTCCCTGGATACGGTTTTCTTAATATTGCCTTCCTCATCCATCAGCAACAGCTTAACGGCCGACGTCCCCAGGTCTATTCCTATAAAATACATGCTATTAACCCCCCGATATCTTTTTATTACCCTGCTAGCCAATTACAACACAATATATTAGCCGAAGAGTATGCTATTTACGATGCTTTCCAAATACTCCTGCCTTCCAGAGCCGGGAAGTTCAGGGGCACCTAATTTTTCAGCATATTCAGCTAGTTCAACTAAATTAGTCTCTCTATTTTTGATCTTAGCACCTATCCCGCTATTAAAGCTTGAATATCTTTCCTTTACAAATTCATCGATTCTTCCATCCTCTATTAGCTGTGCAGCCTTGATTAGACCCAATGCAAGGGTGTCCATTCCTAAGATAAATCCAAAGAACATATCCTCTGCCGTATAGCTGGGACGGCGATTCTTAGCGTCGAAGTTAAAACCACCGTTTTTAAGTCCACCGGCTTTTAAAACTTCATACATGCACATAGTAGCTTCGTATACATCAAAGGGAAAATGATCCGTATCCCAACCGAGGAGGTAGTCGCCTTGATTTGCATCAATGCTGCCCAGCATACCATTTATCGCACTAACTCGGAGTTCATGCTGGAAAGTATGCCCTGCTAAAGTAGCATGATTAGCTTCAATGTTCAACTTAAAGTCTTTATCTAGCCCATACTGTCTCAAGAAACCAATTGCAGTGGCTGCATCGAAGTCGTATTGATGTTTCATCGGCTCCCTGGGTTTGGGTTCTATATAGAAATCCCCTTCAAATCCTATGCTCCGGCCGTATTCGACCGTCATCTTCATGAGATACGCTATGTTGTCCAGTTCAAATTTCATATCGGTATTTAATAGGGTTTCATAGCCTTCCCTTCCGCCCCAGAAGACATAGCCTTTACCTCCCAGCTTTACCGTCAACTCCAAGGCCTTTTTAATCTGTGCAGCGGCAAAGCAATATACATCTGCTGAATTGGTGCTTCCAGCCCCATTCATATATATTGGATTGTTAAACAAGTTTGCAGTACCCCAGAGCAGCTTTTTCCCGGTAGCTTCCATTTTTTCTTTTATATAGTCGGTAATCTCATCTAGCCGCTCATTTGTTTCTGCTATGGTCTCTCCTTCCGGTACCAAATCGACATCATGGAAACAAAAATACTCTATGCCCAGCTTATCCATAAATTCAAAGCCTGCATCTACTTTGGCTTTTGCATGTTCCATAGTACCAACTTCCGCACCAAAGCTCTTGTCCGCTGTTCCTACACCAAACATGTCGGCGCCTGTTCCGCAAAGGTTGTGCCACCATGCCATAGAAAAGCGGAGATGTTCTTTCATGGGTTTTCCCATGATAACCCTCTCAGGATCATAATACTTAAATGCAAAAGGATTTTTGCTGGATGGTCCCTCATATTTAATTTTTGGAATACCTTTGAAAAATTCACCCATAATACATCCTCCCATCTAATTTTAT
>CALGOY010000141.1 GCA_937960725.1 uncultured Bacillota bacterium | reverse complement strand
CCGCTTTTAGCCTTCGCATTACCGCCTCTGCCCTCAATACCAGCTCCAGGGGATTGAAGGGTTTTACCACATAATCATCGGCTCCATGTTCCAAGCCCATTATCTTATCCATATCTAGATCCCGGGCCGTCAACATTATAATTCCCATTTGGGGAAATTCTTTTCTTAAAATCTTACACACTTCAAAGCCATCTATTCCCGGAAGCATTATGTCGAGAATCACGATATCTGGCTTTTGGGCCCTAGCAATTTCTATACCTTCTTCCCCAGTCTCTGCTTCCAATATTTTATATTTACCCCTTTCAAAGCCTACCTTAATAAAGCTGCGAATGGAACTTTCATCCTCCACAAGCAATATTTTATTTTCCACTATCCTTTCACTCCTGTATTGGAAAACATTTGAATTTTAATACTTTTATATCTCCTTATCATATTATTTTATATAATTGCGTTTGCAAAATGGTTACATTTTGTTTACATTCCCATTTTTAATTAATTTAATCCTAAATAAAATATAAAATAAAGATAAAGGATTTTGGCTTTGAATGTCATAATATATATAAGAGACATAATAATACTATATTTAAAATTTTTATAGAGGAGAGAGTAAGATGGCAAAATTAAAAGTAGCAATGATTGGATGTGGAAGAATTTCTAATGTCTATAGGGAAGTTTTTAAGAAACTCAGCGATGATGTTGAAGTCGTCTATGCAGTAGATACAGATGAGAAAAAAGCTTTGGATTTTGCACAGGATTTTCCAAACTGCAAAGCATTGACAGATTACAAGGAAATCCTAGGTAAAGAAGTTGACGTAGTGCATATTGCTACCCCACATTATTTACACGCGCCAATGGCAATTGATTGTATGAATCACGGACATCACGTACTGACGGAAAAGCCGATGGCTATCTCCTTAGAGCAGGCAGATGAAATGATAGAAACTGCCGACAAAACAGGAGTTAAATTTGGCGTAATATTCCAGACACGATATGTAAAGGGCTGTATGGAGATAAAGAAGCTAATTGAAGAAGGAAAGTTAGGAAAAATCCTTGGAGCCCGCTCCTATCTATCATGGAGCCGTCCTGACAGCTACTATGAAGAATCTGACTGGAAAGGCACCTGGGATAAAGAAGGTGGCGGCGTGCTCATCGACCAGGCAATCCATAGCATAGATAGGGTTCAGTGGCTCGTGGGCTCCGAGATTGAATGGATAGAAGGTAGCATGGCCAACCGAACCCATAAAATAGTAAACGTCGAAGATGTAGCTGAAGCACTAATTAAATTTAAAAACGGCTGCCTGTATCAACTTTACGCCTGCAACTCATACATGTATGATGCTCCTATCGAAATCGAAATTGTTGGAGAAAAAGGAAAAGTTGGCCTTATTCAAGATTTAGCATGGGTCCATCTGGATGGTGAAGAAAGATATGAAATCCACGAAGGATATGACGGACTTCAAGTCGGCCCCAGCTACTGGGGAAGCAGCCATATAACCCAAATTAAGGATTTTTATAAATCCGTAAGGGAAGACAAGCCCGTATATATCGATGGAAGAGAAGGGCGAAAAGCCTTAGAAATAGTGTTGGGAATATATAAATCCGCAAGAGAAGGCAAGCGAATCGAAAAGGGACAGATTTAAAATCTGTCCCTTTATCTCTTCTATCTCTGTACCCGGCCAGATGCATCTCCGCTCATTAGAGTTTCGACTTCTTCTACAGTTACATGGTTCATGTCGCCATGGATGGTGTGCTTTAGGGCAGATGCTGCTACAGCGAATTCTAGAGCTTCTCTCGGCTCTTTGCCAGTTAGCAGTGAATAGATTAAACCTGCTCCAAAGGAGTCTCCGCCACCTACGCGGTCTACAATGTGTAGCTTATATTTCTTAGAGAACATATACTCTTTTCCGTCATACAGCATAGCAGACCAATTGTTATCTGAAGCGGAGAGACTTTCTCTGAGGGTGATTGCAACATATTTCAGATTAAATCTATCCATCAATTCCTTAGCTACATATTTATAGCCTTCCATATTGAGTTCTCCAGCGGTTACATCTGTATCAGGCGCCTTGATGCCAAACACCTTTTCAGCATCTTCTTCGTTAGCAATAACTAGGTCTACATATTCCATGAGCTTGCCCATAACTTTTCCAGCTTTTTCTGTAGTCCACAGTTTTTTGCGGTAATTGAGATCGCAGCTTATGGTCAGCCCCATCTCTTTAGCTATTTTACAGCCTTCCTCTGTAAGTTCCGCTACATTATCTCCCAAAGCTGGAGTAATACCGGTAAAGTGGAACCAATCTGCTCCTTCAAATGCAGCTCTCCAATCTATATCCCCTACTTTTGCCTCTGATATAGAAGAATGAGCCCTATCATATACTACTTTTGAAGGTCTAACTGAAGCACCTTTCTCGCAGAAGTAGATACCTATCCGCTTTCCACCTCTAGCTATGTATTGGGTATCTACGCCATACCTTCTCAGCTCATTGATTGCAGCGTCAGCAATTGGATTTTCAGGCAATTTGGTAACAAATGCCGCATTCAATCCATAATTTGCAAGGGATACAGCTACGTTGGCTTCCCCTCCACCATATACTGCTTCATATACATTGGTTTGAATAAATCTCAGATACTCCGGCGGAGCCAATCTCAGCATTATTTCTCCAAAAGTAACAACCTTCTTACTCATCCTCATTCCTCCTAAAACTTTAGTTCGTTCTGTTAAGTTAAATGAAAATTGAAAGCCTCGGACTCCTTCGGGTATAAT
>CALGOY010000140.1 GCA_937960725.1 uncultured Bacillota bacterium | reverse complement strand
TATATATATCATACATCACAATGTAAGATTGGAGGGTAGATAGATGACACGGGACAACGCTGCTGAACCAATTGAAGCGGGTTTGAATGAGCAGGCTATACCATTAGCTCCTGAATTAGTTCTGCTCATGAAGGAAGAAGTAGACCGTATTAAGGAGCAAAACTTACCGCTGAACCGGGCTTTTGAAAGAATAGCTGAAAAGAGCGGGCTGAAATTTAACACCGTAAGAAACTATTATTATAGGTATATACACGAGAAGGATAATAAAAAGCGCAGTAGAAATTATTATACGGCCTCAAAAAGGAGAAGAGATCGGGGAGTGGCTGGCAATTCATTTACAGAGGCAGAGGTAAGGCACTTGATAATGACTATGCTGCGGGCCCAGGCCCGGGGAGAATCGGTGAGAAGCTGCGCTAACCGCCTGGCCAATAACGATCCTAAATTGATGTTGCGATATCAGAATAAATATCGAAACGTTATTGCCAATAAACAGGAATATGTCAAAGCTATTATGGAGGAGCTGGAGCGCGAGGGCATAGAATACTACGATCCTTTGAGGAAGGTAATTGTACGAGGGAATAATAAAGGAGATGGCGGGGATAAAAGTTTATTCAATGAAGACTTAAATAAAGAGATAGATATGAAAGATATTGATTCGGGCGAGCTTTTAGAGGTGGTTGGAGGGCTGGTAGATCACATGAGGGAAATCAACGGCCACTCTATATCCCTAGTGCAATTTTTCAAAGGCTTGCGGGATATGAGCAGGATGGCAGCCCAGTGGAAAAAGCAGCAAAACCAAGCCCAGTCAGAAGGCTTAGGCGATGGGGCGGTTAGATATCGGGAAATTATAAAAGAAAAAGACTACAAGATACAGGAGCTCAATGCTAAAATTCTCTCATACGAAGCCCGAATAGAGGATTATAAAAATAAGGTGTCACGGCTTATGTCTATGTTTCACCAGCTTATGGGTATAAATCGGAATTTCCTAAACCTCTCTTCAGCTGGGAAACTGACTAGCCTGCAGGATTATACCAAGGAGCTGGAAAGCCTAATTAAGGGATATGATGGACAGATTGCTGAATAACAGACTTAGAGGCCTAAAAAGGGCGGCAATAGCTATAAAGATTAGCTATTGCCGCTCTTTTGCCGTTGATATGAGATAAAGCGTTAATTTATAATAAAGGTAAAAGAAAGATACATGTTTGGTTTTATAAAGCTAGCTATATAGTATATGGGGTTGAATTGCATGTCTAACAATAGATCTAGGTTTAATAATCTAATGAAAAAAAATCATATAAAGCTTTTATGCAGAAGGGCAATAAAGCAGAAGGATGAAAAGCTATGGACGAAAGCAATAGATAGTTTGATCGACAGGAGCAGCGAAGTAGATTGGGCGCAGCTGTTTTCCGAGCTGACGGAGGAAAAGCAGAACTACTGTATCTATATGCTCATACATAAGCTTGCGACTTCTAGCCATGGTGAAAGCTTTATAGATATTATAAAACAAATAGGGGAAGCGGCTATACCGATAGTGGTAGAAATATTTTATAACCATGTAAAAACTATTGCAACTAGGGAAGACTTTGAAAAGCTGCAGGATTGGCTGGATCTGCTCTTAAAAATAATCGTATACTGCAATCCTCCGGAAATAGCTGAGCTATTTATAGAAATTTATCAAAAATCTCCTAATTCGGATGTCCGATATATGATATTAGAGAATTTAGGGAAGTTGGGCGGTGGACAAGCCATAGATTTTATATTGAAACAATTGTCGGATGAAATAATATATACTAGGCTAGCCGCCATAAGGGCTCTTGGGCTGACTAAAGACGAAAAAGTTGTGCCGGTTATCGCCCGTGAACTAAAGGATAATGAGGATAATCCGCTATATGCAAGAGCCTGTTTGGAGGCCCTAGTTAGTATTAGCGATATAAAATCTATAGAAATCCTTGCGGATTATTTACATAAGGAGCTGGAATATGATTTAAAAAAGAAAATTGCCAAAGCGCTGCTTGAGAGCCCTTATATAAAGATGAAGGATGTAGAATCCTGGTTTAGCTCAAATATTTCCTATGATACTTTGGAAATATTGGTAAAAACCATTGCGAAGGGGAAATATAGGAGGCGGATTTCCGAACATGTTATAAAATATGTGGTAGATATATGCATTAAATTTTACAGCAAAAGCAGCGATATGTATGCTTGGGGAGTGAGGCTCTTAAAAGTTGGGCAGCAGGAAGCGCTAAAGTACCTAACATCTTTATTTTTGAATGAGGAATATAAGGATTTGAAAGAGCTGGATATTTTAATCTCTGAGTTTGGAAGAAATGCCTTTCCCCATCTAGAGAGGCTATATCTTTTGATAGATAGTTATGAAGATAGGGGCAGGATTATTAGATTAATGGGAAAGCTATCCGATAATTACAAGCTAGCCAGATTTATTACAGAAAACATCGATAATATATGTTCGATATTGTCAATATATATCAGGCAGATGAATGAAGGTAAAATACTAGAGCTGTTTGAG
>CALGOY010000139.1 GCA_937960725.1 uncultured Bacillota bacterium | reverse complement strand
CTCATTACTGAATCCGTATTTGCCCGTTTCATCTCTTCTTTGAAAGAGGAGCGTGGTTGGCAGAGCTAGTTAAGCAAGAGTTTCCATTCGATTTATATGCTTGCTTTACAGTCCAGGAAGAAATCGGATTGAGAGGTGCCGGGGTAGCGGCATATCATATAGAGCCCGATATGGCTATTGTAGTGGAAGGGACTACGTGTTCTGATGTAGTAGATGTAGATGAGCACCTGCATGTTACTAGATTAGGGAAAGGCCCGGTAATCTCCATTGCGGATAGAACTTCCTTTGGAAATAAAGAGCTAGTTACTAAACTTATTGAAACTGCAAAAGCCAACGACATTCCATTCCAAATCAAGGAAGGTATGTTTGGCGGAAATGATGCGGGCGCCATCCATGTATCCAGAGGAGGGGTAGCTACTGCGGTAGTTTCTGTTCCTTGCCGATATATTCATTCTCCATCTTCTGTAATGAATTTAGACGACTATCATAATACATTTAAGCTGATAAATGAATTTTTGAAAGGATGTGAATCCCAGTGATAGAGCTAGTAAAAAAATTAACTGGTGCTTTTGGACCTTCAGGAAACGAAGAAGCTGTAGCTCAGCTTATTAGGGAGGAAATTGAGCAATATGTGGATGAAATTCGGACAGATGCTCTGGGGAATTTAATTGGAATAAAAAGAGGCAGTGGCAAAAAAGTTATGTTGGCTGCTCACATGGATCAGATTGGATTTATGGTAACCTATATAGATGAAAAGGGCTTCCTAAGATTTACAAATATAGGTGGGATTTCCGTAGCTAACTCTATACTCCGACGCGTTGTATTTAAAAATGGAATGCGGGGAGTTATCGGCTATGAAACCGAAATACAGGATTGGAAGGATATAAAGCTTAATAGGATGTATATTGATATCGGGGCTTCTAGTAGGGAAGAAGCTGAAAAATATGTATCCATAGGGGATGTAGCAGTATATGATATCGAGACTGTAGAGGAAAATGGCAAGCTCATAGGTGGAGCCATGGATGACAGAGCCGGTTGTGCAGTGCTGATTCAAACCTTAAAGACCCTTTCCAAATCCCCTCATGAGATATATTTTGTATTTACCGTTCAAGAAGAGGTAGGATTAAGGGGAGCAAAAACAGCTGCTTATGGATTAAACCCCGATATAGCAATTGCGGTGGATGTTACCCTCACCGGGGATACGCCTAAAGCAAGGTCTATGGCTGTAGAGCTGGGGAAGGGAGCGGCTATAAAAGTCATAGACAGGTCTGTGTTGTGCCATCCCAAGGTAAAAAATTTAATGATTGAGACTGCTGAAAAATGGGATATACCTTATCAAATGGAAGTTTTAGAATTCGGCGGGACAGATGCGGGGGCTATTCACCTAACCCGCTCAGGCGTACCTTCTGGGGTGTTATCCATTCCATGCAGGTATGTGCATAGTGCTAATGAAACCATTGATTTAGGAGATTTAAACAACTCAGTAAAATTGCTGACAAAAATTTTAGAAGGGGACATTGATATCTAAAATGATTGTACTTCATGCACTATGGAGAGAAAATGGGTTTCTCATATGGGGAGAAATTGACAATACTAAAGGATTAAAGCGGAGGGGAAGGCCGAAAAAAGTTCCAGGAGGAACTAGCCACCCCTTTACCGCATCTATTTCAGATTTGATAGATGCTATTAGAAATATTTGTTCAAGCGATGACTGGGAAAAGCATATAAGTGTAGAAAAGGAATGGATTATAATTCCAAGCGGTAAGTATTTTCCTCAGGCTTCTCCGTGGTTACCAGTGGAAGATGTACAATATGAAAATAAGTTGGGTCGGTGGCAGATCGAGGGGATTGTGCTTCCGGCCCCCGTTTTTATGGAAAATATTGTTCTGAATTATGATGAAGACAGTATGTTAGAAAGCAAAGGGATAAATGTAGGGTACGATTGGCATTATTGGATTTTGTGTAATAAATTCCTGCTCAGACTCTTGTGCACACAAAGATTTATTCCATATATGGAGCGAGATAGCAATGGCCATTGGAGGGCGTTTTGGTATCCTATTTTGGAGGATCCAGAAGATAGATATATTATGAATAAGCTGATAGAAAAAATGCCGCCCATTTGCTGCAGTATAATTAAAAATGCTGATGCCCCTATGGAGTTTGATTCGCCTAAAAGAGTTCTGACTAGTTTTATAAAAACAGCTATAGATCAAATAATACGGAAGTGGCTGTTGGATTTGCCAAAGGTGGAGGCTAAGGCTCCAGTAGAGCGAAAATTACTATATTGTCTCCACGGAGAGGAAAGCCGAATAGACGCCTCTGAGGAGGAATTGCTTGAATTATACCAGGGGCTTAGAAAATGGGCAAAGCCTTTAATAGAAAGCAAAGAAGATTTTAGGCTATGCCTTAAATTACATGAACCTGGAGAAGAAAACGGAGATTGGTATTTATCCTTCCACCTACAATCAATGGACGATCCAAATTTATTAATACCTGCCAGAAAGGTTTGGCAAGTTGGGGAGGATAGAGTCCAATTTTATGGAAAAGTTTTAAATAATCCCCATAAATTTCTTCTTGAGAATTTGGGAAAAGCGGTAAATATATATCCTCTTTTAGAGCGGGCACTTTATGATCCGCTGCCTGAGGGGTGTTTTTTATCCCTAGACGAAGCGTACTTATTTTTACGGCAATCTTCCGTTAATCTTTATGAGCAGGGGATCGGTATAATACTTCCGGAATGGTGGAGGGATAAGAAAAAGGTAGGGCCGAGATTAAGAATGAGGATAAGGCCTATTTCGGAAGAAAATACACGGATGGGATTGAATTCCCTAGTGAAATACGATTGGCAGATAGCAATTGGCAATCAAACAATAGACTATGAGGATATAAAGGCTTTAGCTAAATCTGAGCACACTCTAAAAAAAATTGGGGATAGCTGGGTGGAAATAAACCCCGTTAGGATTAATAGTATTTTAAAATGGTTTGAGGCTAATAGAACAGGGGGAGTTGTATTTTTAAGAGAAGCCCTAAATATGCTCATAGATAAAAGCGAAGAGGAGTTTTACTTTGAAATTGATGGAGAAGAATGGATAGATACGTTGCTCCAGGGGGCAGCAGGTTTAGAGGCCTTCACATTGTTGGATATCCCTAGGGAATTCGTTGGAAAGCTCAGGCCATACCAAGTGAGGGGCTATTCATGGCTGTTTTTCCTACGCAACTTGGGTTTTGGGGCTTGCCTTGCAGATGATATGGGGCTTGGCAAAACAGTTCAGCTAATCGCTATGCTGTTGTATGAACGGCAGGTGCTAGACATAAAATCCCCTACTCTTTTGATATGTCCTACTTCTGTCGTAGGAAATTGGCAAAGGGAGGCTAAAAAATTTGCACCAAGCTTGAGAACCTTTGTATACCACGGCTACGATAGGCCCGACACTGCTCAATTTAAAGAGATAGTAAAAGATACTGATTTGCTTATTACTACCTATAATCTAATATATAGGGAGAAAGAGCTATTTTCATCAATCGATTGGACAGGAATCGTTTTAGATGAAGCCCAAAATATAAAGAATCCGTTTGCTAAGCAAACTAGGGCAATAAAAAAATTAAAAGGAGGCTATAGGATTGCTCTGACCGGCACTCCTATAGAGAATAGGCTCAGGGATTTGTGGTCCATAATGGATTTTATCAATCCAGGTTACTTAGGTAGCTGGGAAGATTTTAGGAGGAAGTTTTCTATTCCCATAGAGAAGTATGGTGATACACAGAGGGCCGAGCAATTGAGGACCCTTACCCGTCCATTTATTTTAAGAAGGTTAAAAAATGATCCCGATGTTATAAGAGATCTACCGGAAAAACAAGAGATAAAGGTATACTGTAACCTTACGAGGGAACAGGTGGAGCTTTACCATGCTGTCGTAGAAGATTTGATGGAAAGTTTAGAGAAGCTAGAAGGTATGGAAAGAAAAGGAACTGTACTGGCTACGTTGACAAAACTTAAACAGATATGCAATCATCCATCTCAATATTTAGAGGATGGCGATTATGCGTATAAACGCTCAGGGAAATTAGAACGACTGGTGGAGATGTTGGAGGAAGTGTTGGAAGAGGGAGATAAAGCTATCATATTTACTCAATATGTAAAGATGGGAAAAATTATACAAAATTGTCTAAGAGAACATTTTAAGTGCGAAGTCCCATTTCTCCATGGGGGCGTATCACGAAAAATGAGGGAAAACATGATAAAGAGGTTTCAAAGAGAAGAAGGGCCGCCGATATTTGTGCTTTCATTGAAAGCGGGGGGAGTGGGGCTTAACCTTACAAGGGCAAACCATGTATTCCACTATGATAGATGGTGGAATCCGGCGGTTGAAGACCAGGCCACAGATCGGGTTTTTCGAATAGGACAAGATAAAAATGTTCAAGTTCATACTTTTATCTGCTCTGGAACTCTCGAGGAAAAAATCGATCTATTGATTCAACGAAAGAAGGACTTGGCGGAAAAAATCATTACATCTGGAGAGGGCTGGCTAACTGAGCTGGATAACAAAACCCTAAAAGAATTATTAGTCTTAGATAATATATAAATGGACATAAGCAATATCTTAATATTTAAAAAAGGAAGGTGCTATATGGCCGAAAGGAAAAGTAGATATAAAAATAGGTGGTTGCTTAAAGAATGGACGAAGATAGTTGAATCTTTTGGCTCTGCATCTGAAAATCCAAAGGGAAAAGCCCGTGGCAAGGTAAAAAATATCCATGGATTGAGTATTTCTACAGGAATAATTGAGGCAAAGATTCAAGAGAGCGGCTCGAAAGATCTCAGGGTGGCAGTAGAAGTTGTACCTCTTACGCCAAGTCAATGGGATGAAATCGTAGAAATTTTAGTAGCTAATGCCATTTTCGTGATACGGTTGTTGGAAGGAGAAGTGCCGGAAGAGATCGTAGAAATTTTGAAGGAGAAGGGTATAGATTTGATGCCTAGAAGGCCTGAGGACTTTAAAATAACATGCTCATGTAATAGTCAGGATAAGCTATGTAAACATGCGGAGGCCCTCTTTTA
>CALGOY010000138.1 GCA_937960725.1 uncultured Bacillota bacterium | reverse complement strand
GTATTGATTGCAGCAGGCGATACTTTTAGAGCTGCAGCAGCCGAGCAGCTAGAGATATGGGGACAGCGGGCAGGAGTTGAAGTTATTTCCCATAAAGAAGGCTCTGACCCTGCCGCAGTAATATTCGATGCAATTCATGCAGCAAAATCTAGAGCTGTTGATATATTAATATGCGATACCGCTGGACGCCTTCATAATAAGAAAAACCTCATGAACGAACTAGATAAGATAAATCGCGTAATAGACAGGGAGTATCCAGAAGCCCATAAGGAAGTGCTACTAGTATTAGATGCCACCACTGGACAGAATGCTGTTATTCAAGCGAAGCTATTTAAAGAGGTAGTGGGGGTAACGGGGATCATCTTAACCAAATTGGATGGTACAGCAAAAGGCGGGGTTATAATTGCGGTGAAATCGGAATTAGATATACCTATAAGATTTATTGGGGTTGGGGAGGGAGTAGAAGACCTGCAGGAGTTTAATCCTAAAGACTTTGCCGATGCGCTATTTGATTAAAAATTTTTCTTGACATTTTAAAGCCCATACCGTATAATCTTTACCTGTAAAGCAATAAGCCTTTACAGTTACGAAAGGCTGGTTCAGGGGTGAGGCGTATGGAAAAATTCGCACAGATGGCTCTACTGCTTGATACTTATGGGGAGCTACTTACGCCAAGACAAAGGGACGTAATGGATTTTTATTACAATTATGACCTATCCCTTTCGGAAATTGCTGAGCAGTATGGAATCAGCCGTCAGGGCGTCCATGATCTTATTAAAAGGGCGGAACAGACTCTGACTGACATTGAACAAAAGCTAGGTGTTGTTAGGCGTTGGCTATATATCGAAGATATTTTAAGCAAGGTCATAGAAAGTATGGACGGCATCCTTGACCAGCAGGAAAAACAAAAACACAATAAATCGCCTGAGGATATGAAATATGAAATTAAAGAGTGGAAAGACGCCTTGGAAAAACTGCTAGATATGAGATTTGTTTCGCAAGCTAATAACCCTATGTAGGAGGTTGAATAATGGCCTTTGAAGGATTGGCAGAAAAATTGCAATCTGCCTTAAAAAAATTGACCAGTAAGGGGAAGCTCTCCGAAAGCGATGTTAAAGAAGCTATGCGGGAAGTAAGGCTTGCACTGTTAGAAGCCGATGTAAACTTTATGGTAGTAAAAAATTTAGTTAAAAAGATTACCGAGCGGGCAGTAGGCCACGAAATTATGGAAAGCTTAACCCCTGGGCAACAGGTTATAAAGATAGTCAACGAAGAATTGACTGCCCTAATGGGAGGAACGCAGAGCAAAATAGTACTAGCTCCCAAGCCTCCTACCATAATAATGATGGTTGGACTGCAGGGGGCAGGTAAAACTACTACGGCTGGAAAATTAGCCAGGCTTTTCAAGAACCAAGGGAAAAAAACCTTGCTGGTGGCTTGTGACATTTACAGACCTGCCGCTATCCAGCAGTTGAAAATAGTAGGGGAAAAGGTAGAGGTAGAAGTATTTGATAGAGGGCAGAGAGATCCGGTAACTATCGCAAAAGAGGCTTTGGAATATGCAAAATCCAACGGACATGAAATTGTAATTATAGATACAGCTGGAAGATTGCATATAGATGAGGAATTGATGGCTGAGCTAGAGAATATAAAGCAAGAAGTCAATCCCCATGAAATTTTGCTAGTAGTAGATGCGATGACAGGGCAAGACGCAGTAAACGTAGCTCAAAGCTTCAATGAAAAGCTAGGTATAGACGGGGTTATTCTAACAAAGCTGGATGGAGACACCAGGGGAGGAGCGGCCCTGTCGGTCAAGGCAGTTACCGGAAAGCCTATAAAATATGTAGCAATGGGTGAAAAGCTGGAAGATCTTGAGCCTTTTCATCCAGATAGGATGGCTTCAAGGATATTGGGGATGGGCGATGTTCTCAGCTTAATTGAAAAAGCCCAGGCCAACATTGATAGCAAGAAAGCTAAAGAATTAGAGCAGAAATTGAGGAGCCAGCAATTTACATTTGATGACTTCCTAGAGCAGCTGCAACAGCTTAAAAAAATGGGCTCTTTGGAAGAGATAATTGGAATGCTGCCTGGCATTAATACAAGCAAGCTGGCGGGATTAGATTTAGACGATAGGCAAATTGTAAGAACTGAAGCCATTATTCAGTCTATGACTCCTGAGGAGAGAAGAAATCCTTCAATAATAAATGCAAGTAGAAGAAGGCGCATTGCAAAAGGCAGTGGTACATCTATACAGGAAGTTAACAAGCTACTTAAGTCATTTGAAGATTTCCGAAAGATGATGAAACAGGTAGCAGGAATGGAAAAGTCAATGAAAAGGGGTAAATTTAGATTTAGATTGCCCTTTTAAATTATTTAATATAAAAACTAATATAAAAACTAATATAAAAACTAATGATGCTGGCACAGCAGAGGAGGTGACATAATGGCAGTAAAGATTAGATTAAAGAGATTAGGTGAGAAGAAAAATCCTTTCTATAGAATTATCGTAGCAGACTCAAGATCTCCAAGAAATGGTAGATTCATCGATGAAATCGGTACTTATGATCCTAATTACGATCCTTGCAAGCTCAATATTGATGCTGAGGCTGCTAAGA
>CALGOY010000137.1 GCA_937960725.1 uncultured Bacillota bacterium | reverse complement strand
TCCCCAGGGGTTTGCAATATATCCTGCTACCAATGGAAAGGTTATTGCATGGCTGGACAATCTAGATCCTTCCCAAGCCAATCTAAAAATGACAGCTGATAATGGCAAGACGATCGTAAATATTGCCTATGGCGTGGCGAGGCCTTTTGGGGTAGGGGATGATTTTGTAGTATATATGCAAAATGACTCTATAATGGTATATTTTTGGGAAACTGAAAGATATGCCCAATTGACAGCGTCGGGGGAAAAAGGCAGGCTGTCGGGATCGGGCGTTCATGGCAATACAGTGGTGTGGTACGATGCCAATGACAATAATCGGGCAGAGGATATTGTCAAAGTTTCTATAATAGATAAGACTTTGTTGGATGATTTGGAGTAGCCTCTAAAGATTGGGATGAAAGCTATGGCAAAGATGAAGAAATATTTTGTGTGTCAAAACTGTGGATATGAGTCGCCGAAATGGATGGGCAAATGTCCTTCCTGTGGTGAATGGAACTCTATGGTGGAAGAGTTGGATGCTCCAGATTCTAGAGCGCTAGGGTTAGGGCTAGAGATGGGAGGACGGCCAGAAAATATAGCTGAAATTGGTACTGAAGAGGAGGAGCGGTATAGCACAGGTCTAAATGAGCTGGATAGGGTGCTAGGCGGTGGTGTAGTTAAAGGTTCCCTTATTTTGATTGGAGGGGATCCGGGTATTGGCAAGTCTACTCTGCTTTTGCAGATATGCCAGGCTCTAGGCAGCGGATCAAATAAAGTGCTCTATGTATCGGGGGAGGAATCGGCCAGGCAGATAAAGATGCGGGCTAACCGCCTTAACGTATCTGCTAAGGGCTTGTATGTGCTACCAGAAACAAATCTAGATATAATATTTAGCCATGTAGAAAGCTTGGACCCCCAGTTTATTATGATCGATTCTATACAGACGATTTTTCGCCCTCAGATGGCTTCTGCACCCGGCAGCGTAAGTCAAGTTCGGGAGTCTACTGCTGCCTTGATGGGATTGGCTAAAAAGACTGGAAAGACTATTTTTATAGTGGGGCATGTTACTAAAGAAGGGACAATTGCAGGGCCTAAAGTATTGGAGCATATGGTTGATACCGTACTTTATTTTGAGGGGGATAGGCACCATGCCTATCGGGTTTTGCGCGGGGTGAAAAATCGCTTTGGCTCCACCAACGAAATAGGGATTTTTGAAATGCAAGATAAGGGACTTGTTGAGGTCAAGAACCCGTCTGAGCTGTTTCTTTCGGAGCGCACCCATGGGGTATCGGGTTCTACGGTACTATGCAGTATGGAGGGTACTAGGCCGTTATTAGTAGAAATACAAGCTCTTGTAAGCACCACTGCTTTTGGAATGCCTAGAAGAATGTCCACAGGTATTGACTATAACCGGGTTGTATTATTGATAGCAGTGTTGGAGAAAAAAATTGGAATGCAGCTTTATAATCAGGATGCCTATATAAATGTCGCAGGAGGCTTTAAAATTGATGAGCCTGCGGCTGATCTTGCTGTAGTTGCTGCTATCGCATCCAGCTTGAGAAATGTACCGATTCCCTCAGATTTTGTAATTATGGGGGAAGTGGGATTGACGGGAGAAGTAAGAGCAATCAGCCACATAGAAAAGAGGATCAGTGAGTGTCAAAAATTAGGTTTTAAAACCTGTGTTATTCCCCGGGATAATCTAAAGGCTTTATCTAATAGGATATCGGATGTCAGGCTGATTGCAGTAGATAGCGTTGCAGAGGCTTTGGAGGCGATATTGGTATAATCTACATTTAGTAAAGAGGGGTCTAATAATATGGCAATATCAAATAATGTTTTAATATGCGTAACTAGACAGAAAGCATGTGAAAGATTGATTAGGGTTGGCAATGAGATTGCTTTAAAAAAAAGAGGTCGGCCTTATGTAATCCATGTAGCAAGGGTCGGGGAAAATTTTTTAGGAAATCCCCGGGAAGGAGAGGCTTTAGATTATCTTTTCAACATTTCTAAGCAAGTGGGAGCAGAGATGATCGTTCAGCGTTCTAACAAAATTGTTGATATATTAGTGGATTTTGTTGGGCGCTATGACATAGGAGTAATGATCTTAGGGGAGTCGCCGGAGAATAAAAACAAGAATAGTATAATTAGACAGCTGCAAAGCAAGTTGCCGGGTATTGAGCTTATCGTAGTACCTCAAAATGGCTAAAAATAGCGTCGATTAAAATTAATTTGGGGGATTAGCTATGTTACAACTAGATGTAAAAGACGGAAAACAACCAGCTCTTTATGATCTATTTAGAAGCCATGAAATTATTCATATCGGTAAGGAAGCCTACCACTGTTTTTTTAAAACATATGACAGCAAGGAAAAGGCCTTAGCTGGGGGACAATAGCGATCAGT
>CALGOY010000136.1 GCA_937960725.1 uncultured Bacillota bacterium | reverse complement strand
AAAAGCCATTGTTCAAGATATAGGCAACGGCTTTGTTATGGATGATTATATAATGGAAAAAAGGATATAAGTAATAATAATAGAAAAAGAAGGCCTTATGAGAAAAAGCCTTCTTTTGTTTTTTTTGTTTTGATTTTTAGAAATTCTTAAATCTCTCTTTTTTAACTCCGCATATAGGGCATACATCGGGCGCTTCGCCGGTTCCGGTGTAGCCGCAAACAGGACATATGTATAGATTATCTAGTTCCATATCCTTGCCTTGTTTTGCACTGTCTTGGGCTTGTTTGAAAAGCTCCGCATGGATTTTTTCTGCCTCGAGGGCATAGTGGAAGGCTCTCTCAGCTCCTTTTTCATTTTGGAATCGCGCTGTTTCCAAGTAAACTGGGTACATCTGCTCTACTTCATGTAGCTCCCCATCGATGGCTCCCTGTAGATTATCTACAGTATTGCTAACACCAAAAACTCCTCCTGCTGCAACTGTATATGTACCTTTTCTTTCTCCTAGCTCTCTAAAATGATTGTCTGCATGGGCCCACTCTGCATAGGCAATGCCCCTAAAAAGCCTTGCGATGTTTGGGAAGCCCTCTTTCTCTGCAATATCTCCCCAAATGAGATAGCGCATGTGAGCCATACTTTCACCGCTGTAGGCTTGTCGTAAAAAATCTGCGGTCATGTCATTTTGTACCTTCATTATTTCAACCTTCCTTCCTAGTAGATGTGATTAGTTTTACAGTTATAGTATGGATAAGCAGTAAAATCCTATACATCTTTTTAAAAAACTTGAGAATAGGAGATAAGGCTTATGGTATAATCAAAATCATAGGAGGGAAAGCCATAGAAAAGATTTTACTGGGAAGGGATGTATAATGCTCTATATAGTTGCAGCTATGCACTGTGAGGCAAAGCCTTTGATCCAGCAGTTTAACCTTAAACGGGATGCATCAGCCCGTTTTTTTGAAATATATAGGAATGAAGATATGGCGCTGGTGGTTTCGGGCGTTGGCAAGATGAGAGCTGCCATAGCTACCAGCCATATATTATCTAGGCTGGAACCGGATGAAAGTTCGGCCATAGTCAATATTGGAACATGCGGGAGCATATCAAAAAGCCTGGCTGTAGGCAATCTGGTTTTGATAAATAAAATAAAGGATGTGGAAACAGGAAGGGAATATTATCCCGATATGTTGCTGCGTAAAATTTTTATGGAGCAGGGAAGTTTAGATACTCACAATGAAGTTTTGACCCGTAATGATATGGTAGCTTACTATAAGCAAAAGGATAGGTATCCAGACTTTGTGGATATGGAGGCATCGGGATTTTTTCAGGCCGCCGAGAGATTTCTTGGTCCCCATCAGATTTATGTAGTTAAAGTTGTATCGGATTATTTAGAAGGAAATTTGATGGATAAAGCCTATATAACTGATTGTATGGAGAAGGCTATGCCGGATATAAAAAAGCTAATCGATGAAATATTGAATTTTCAAGGACAAGCAGTTAAAGAAGATATTTTTACATCGGAAGACAGAATAACGTTAGAAAAGTTGGTATCCCATCTTAGATTAACTAATTACCAGACCCATGAGCTATATGATATGGCCCGAGCGTTTAAAATCCGTACTGGCTCTAAAATACCGAAATTTAAAGGGATAATGAGCAGCGATATTAAGACAAAAGAGCAGGGTAAAAAATTTTTTAATCAAATCAAGCAGATCCTGACTACAGTTAGAGAATAAGCTGCTGTTTGTAAATAATTCAAAATCCCATGTTAAATAATATTAAAGATTAAGTTTTAGATTAATATGAGAAGGAGCAGGAATTATGCAAGAATATTTTGTAGATATCCATGTGCATGTCGGTA
>CALGOY010000135.1 GCA_937960725.1 uncultured Bacillota bacterium | reverse complement strand
CAGCTTCTTCTTCCCCAGTAGGATAGGCTGAACCAATAGCTATTTTTATCTCCTCCGCGGTTCTTTCTCCTATCATTAAATTATACTCTTTCTTAATGTATGAGATAATCGCCTCATCGAATTTGTTTCCTCCAACCCTTATGGACTTGCTGGTAACTATACCGCCAAGGGATATGATAGCAACTTCGCAAGTTCCTCCACCTATATCGACTATCATACTTCCAGTAGGCTCATGGACAGGAAGACCTGCCCCTATAGCTGCAGCCATAGGCTCTTCTACCAGATAAGCCTCTCTAGCTCCAGCCTGTCTAGTAGCTTCTTCAACTGCTCTTTTTTCTACTTCCGTTACCCCCGAGGGTACGCACACAACTACCCTGGGATGGATTGGAAGCGTCCTTTTAACGGCTTTGCGTATAAAATACTTGAGCATCTCTTGAGTAATATCAAAATCTGCAATTACACCGTCTTTCATAGGTCTTATAGCTATAATGTTTCCCGGTGTACGGCCAATCATCCTTTTAGCTTCTTCGCCAACGGCTAATACCTGTCTAGTATCACTTCGAATCGCAACGACAGAAGGCTCTCGAGTAACAATTCCCTTTCCACGCAAATGAACAAGTGTATTAGCTGTACCTAAATCAATACCTAGATCTCTAGCAAATATATTTAAAATTCTCATACCAATTCTTCTGCTCCTTCCTATATAATGCCTTTTTCTTTCAAACTTGTATATATTCCATCTCCAATAATAATATGATCTAAAACGTCAATTCCTAAAAGTTTACCAGCTTCGTAAAGTCTCCTGGTTACTTCTATATCTTCCCTGCTTGGACTAGGATCTCCACTGGGATGGTTATGGATCAATATTATGGCAGCACTACTTCGACGAATAGGACCTTTAAATACTTCCCTAGGATGAACTATAGACGAATTCAAGCTCCCAACTGAGATATCCTCTACAGCAAGCACTTGGTTTTTCACGTTAAGCTGAATTGTTCTAAAATATTCCTTTTTCAAATATCTCATTTCATTCATCAACAAATTTGCTACATCCCTAGGAGATCGGATAAATACCTTATCGATGGATTTTATTCCTCCAATGCGCTTTCCCAATTCAACTGCTGCCTTTATTGCACAAGCTTTTGCCATGCTTATACCTTTAACCTTGGTCAACTCTTCAACAGTTGCGTCCACTAAAAAGCTAAGGCCCTCTCCTTGTCCGAGTTCGGAAAGCATTCTCTGCGCCAAAGCTAAAGCTGTTTCATTCCTATTTCCTGTTCTTATAATTATTGCCAATAATTCGGCATTTGATAACACCTCGGGACCATATTTCCACAACCGCTCCCTGGGCCGTTCCTCAGCAGGTAAGTCCTTGAGGGTAAGTCTGTATTCCATTTAACCTGACCCCCCTCTTACAATCACACGCTTTTCATATTTTATCCAAGAACAGAGGATTTACCCCAAACTCTTTTAGCATCATCCACAATCGGTGTATAGGTAAACCTACTACATTATAATAACATCCAATAATTCTCGAAATAAAAATACCGGCTAGCCCTTGGATACCGTAAGCTCCTGCTTTATCCATCGGCTCTCCAGTTAGAACGTATTGCTCTATTTCCTCCATCGAAAGCGGAACCATTTCTACAATAGTTTTCTCGAATGATTTTTTAAATTTGCCAGTAAGATTATCTACCACCGCTAACCCCGTAATCACTTCATGGCTTTGCCCCTGTAATCTATACAAAATCTCACATGCATCATCTTTATCCTTTGGCTTTCCTAGTACTTCATCTTTTACAACGATAGTATCTGCTCCAATTACCAATCGGTGGCCATCGATTGACGATGCAACGTGAGAAGCTTTCTTGAAAGCAAGTTCTTGTACCGCTTCCTCATAGGGCAAATCAGCAGGTAACTTTTCGTCTATATCGCTTGGAACAACTTCAAATTCTAATCCCATTTGACTGAGCAATTGCTTTCGTCTAGGCGATGCTGAAGCAAGTACGATCTTCATAATCTATTCTCACGTCCTCATGCCTTATAATATAAGAGTATTCCTATTAAAATTCCTAGCATAGTGCCGAAATTTATCGTAAAAGTTAATCCAAAAGCTATTTTTACAACTACTAGATCCAGCACCGCAGGGGAACCTTGAGTTCCAATAGTGAAGCTTTCATGAAACAGCGGGGCATCAGTAAAATTAGCGATGACATTACCTATTACTGTACCTACAATTACACCAGCTAATAGAAACAAGAACAACATAAAAGAACCCTTGGAACTTCCCCTTCTCAAATAAATTCCTCCTTACATATCTCGATATCAAAAATTCAGCAATGTTATCATATAAAAGTATAAACCCCTTTAAAGGGAATTACAAGGTTTTTTATATAAAAATTTCGTAAATAGTTTAATAACATGAAAAAAGCTCGATTTACACAGAGCTTTTTACTTCAACTCTCTAATACATATTGAGCAATATTGATGCCATGATCGGCAATTCTCTCCAAATTAGTTATAATATCCAAAAAGACTACTCCAGCACTGGGGTTACAGGTTTGATTATTTAACCTATCAATATGCCTTTCCCTTAACAGCTCCAGCAATTCATCTGTCTCTTCCTCTTGTTTTTCTACTTGCTTAGCCAAATTTTTATCTCCGGTATTAAGTACGGCAATGGAATTGTCCAACAACGCCATAACCTTTTCCGTCGCCTGCTCCAAATCTTCGACAGCTATATCCGAAAATTCTAGATTGTTTTCGATAAAATATTCCGCGTATTCTACCAAATTTTCAGCATGATCTCCAATTCTTTCAATATCGTTCACTACGTGGAAAAGGCCGCCTACTAGCTTTAAGTCCCGGCTAGGTAAGTCCAGCCCATTGCATAATACTAGATAGTTGGTTATCTCGCTGTTAAGATAATTTATAATATCTTCCTTTCTATATACATCGTCAATTAGATTTTCATCCTTCTTCATGATTGCTTCCATGGCCGTGTGGGCGTTGGATTTAGAAAGGTCGGCCATTCTCTGCACTTCTTTCATTATTTGAGCCACTGCTATAGGTGGAGTTTCCAGGATACGCTTGTCCACATACATGAGACGCTTCTCATCGTAACCAATTTCTCCCCCGGGAATCGCTTTTTCGGCAAATTTCACTAAATAGCTACCCAATGGTAATAGGATTAATGTATTAACTATATTAAAACCTGTATGAGCATTAGCTATCTGTCGCATAGTATCTCCCGGTGAAAGGCTTTCTATCCACTCCACATATGGAACCCCTAATTGAACAGCAGCCATGAATATCACTGTACCTATTACGTTGAAAAGCAAGTGGATAAAAGCAGTCCGTTTTGCGTTTACATTGGTTCCTATACTAGCTAGGATCACCGTAATACAAGTTCCTATATTTTGACCAAAAAGGACATATATCGCGCCATCAAGCCCAATTAAACCTTGCATGGCCAATGCCTGCAGTATTCCAACAGAAGCACTGGAGCTTTGAATTATTGCTGTAAATATACACCCTGCTAAAACTCCCCATACCGGATTTTTAAATCCAACCAGAAAATTCCTAAAAGCAGGCTCATCTCGCAGGGGAGCCATAGCAGCAGACATCATATCCATACCTATGAAGAGTATTCCAAAGCCTGCAATGATTTCACCGATTTTTTTCCAAAATGTCTTTTTTGCAAAAAAAATCAGCCCTACACCTATAAAAACAGCTAAAGGTGCTATATCGGTAAGGTTGAAAGCAATCAATTGAGCTGTTATAGTTGTTCCAATATTAGCTCCCATAATTACCCCTACAGTTTGGGCAAGGCTCATTATACCCGCATTAACAAAGCCCACCAGCATAACGGTAGTTGCACTGGAGCTTTGGATAATAGCAGTAACCACTGCACCCACTAAAACACCCATTAGCCTATTTGTGGTTAAAATCTCTAGGAGTCTCTTGAGCCTATTTCCAGCTGCATTCTCAAGGCCATCGCCTAGCATTTTCATTCCATAGATAAAAAGGCCCAAACCTCCACCCAGTGCAATCAACATGTTTAAATCCATATATCTCCTCTCCTCATAACAATTTGATAATTAGTCCGTTAGTTATTATACAGCATAATAGACACAAAAGTGAAGTGAAAAAATAAAAAAACACAGCCCACAGCTAATTGTGAAAGCCGCATTTTTTAAATTAAGCTATGAATATCCAGCTGTTAAAGCTTTCGAAAGTATCCTCTGATAATCCCTTTTAAGCTGCCTTACCATGTCCCTTTTGCCTCCAAAAAATTCTGGCTCCCCTAATCTTTTGAATATTATTTCCTCTGTTTCAAG
>CALGOY010000134.1 GCA_937960725.1 uncultured Bacillota bacterium | reverse complement strand
GCTAGAATTTCCTCCATAAAATGATTGAAAAACTTTTGGGTAAAATTTACTTTGATGTTTTCAACAGGGGCTTTTTTGGGAATTATTCTATGTAGCACTCCAACATCGACGAATACAAGATCGCCGGATTTAATATGGTAGGTCCTATCCTTTATGAAAAAATACTGCTCTCCAGAGATAAGGTAATAAAGCTCATAAGTATCGTGATATGGCTCTGAACAAATATTCATATTATTGTATGTTTTGCAATGGCAAATTTGTAGACACTTGCATTTATAATGTTTGCACATTTCCTTTTGCTGCATTACAAAGCCCCCTCTAGATTTATATCAGATAAAGATATTTTGAAGCATATTATTATTTTACTACAGACTACTACAAAACTAAAGAAAAAAAGGGTCACAAAACAGTTGCAAAAACGATAGGGTATATGGTATAATACTATTAAAACAGCGTTTCACATAATGAAACATGATTGACCTAATAATAGGCGGGAGCAGGGATATGTCTGGGAAAACTGTACAATCGATAGATAGAGCATTCGATATACTAGAGGTTTTAGCGGTGGAAAAAGATGGACTGGGTGTTACTGAGATCGGCAATAGATTAGGTCTTCATAAGAGTACTGTACATCGTTTATTGACCGCTATGGCGGAAAAGGGCTATATAGAAAAAAACGAAGATACTGGGACTTATAGGTTGGGATTAAAATTCGTTGAGCTGTGCAGCCTGTATCTTAGCAGCGTGGAACTAAAAACAGAAGCCCAGCCCTACTTAAGACAGCTGGTAGCTTTGACAACTCAGCCCGTCCATTTAGCTACGTTGGTAGACGGGGAAGTAGTATATATTGATAAGGTAGAAAGTTATAACAGCATTAGGATGTATTCCGCAATAGGGCGAAGGGTGCCTGTTCACTGCTCAGCAGTGGGAAAAGCACTACTTTCAGGGAAAGAGGAAGCAGAGATAAGGCAGATACTTGAGAGCAGAGAGCTAAAGGCTTTTACCCCCAATACCATAACTGACGTTGAAAAAGTTTTGCAGGAGGTTAAGAAGGTTAAGCAAAGAGGTTGGGCAGAAGACGATGAAGAGCATGAAGAGGGGATAAGATGCATCGCAGCGCCCATATATGATTACCGCAACCAGGTTATCGCAGCTATCAGTACATCTGGCCATAAAAATATTATTTCAAAGGAGAAAACAGAGGAATTTGCCCAGTATGTCATTAAGGCAGCCCGCCATATTTCACGGCGGATGGGATATACAGGAGATTGAACAATTTTTATATGAAAGTGAAAGGAGTAGGTAGATATGGATAAGGAGCAAGTCATATCCAGGATTACTGAGGGAGGTCTGGTGGCCGTTGTAAGAGCTGAATCCAGCGAGCAGGCCCTCAAAATTGCAGATGCTTGCATTAAAGGGGGCGTAGTAGGAATTGAGATTACATTTACTGTCCCCGGCGCTGATCAGGTGATTAGGGATTTAGTAAAAGTCTACGGCAACGGAGATATGATCATCGGTGCTGGAACTGTAATGGATCCGGAAACAGCAAGAATAGCTATTTTAGCTGGAGCTCAGTACATAGTTAGCCCATATCTAAACCTAGATACAGTAAAGCTGTGCAACCGCTATCGAATTCCCTGCATGCCGGGAGCTATGTCAATTAAAGAGGTAGTAGAGGGCATGGAAGCTGGAGCAGATATTATTAAAATATTCCCAGGAGAGCTATTTGGTCCGAAGATTATCAAATCTATCCTAGGTCCTATTCCCTATGCTAAGCTGATGCCTACTGGAGGAGTAACCGTAGATAATGTTGGAGAATGGATTAAAGCCGGAGCTGTGGCAGTAGGAGCGGGAAGCGCGCTAACTAAGGGTGCTAAGACTGGGGACTATGAAGCTATCACTAAGACCGCCCAGGAGTTTATCAGAAGAATTAAAGCTGCTAGAGAAGAAAAATAATAAGCATAGGATAAAAAATCAAGTGAACTAGTGATTGTTGATAAAAATTAATGTAAAATAAAACTAAAGGGAGCTGTTAA
>CALGOY010000133.1 GCA_937960725.1 uncultured Bacillota bacterium | reverse complement strand
CCCTTTGTATATGCTCTTATTTCCCCATCGATCTCATGAACAGTGGTCATCAGTGTTCTATCTGAATCAAAGGGTTTTTCATCAAGCGTTGGGGATTTATCATCTAAGCTTCTCTTATCAATTCCTAACTTTAATCCTAAATCCACTAAGGCCGTCTCCGTTGGATCCCCGATAGTCTTATGCTCCCCTTCTTCATCCTCCCTCACCTGAGAATCGTTACATAGGATTCCTATATCCAGTAAAATTTCCAGCCCGTCATTATCCGCTTGATCTAATCTTAAATTTTCTACATCCAAATATTGGCCGTTTAAATATAGCTTTTTTACTGTCATTTTGTTTTGGGTAAGGGTTCCTGTCTTATCCGAACAAATCACCGTGGCACTGCCCAAGGTTTCTACCGCCGGCAGCCTCCTTATAATAGCATTGCGCTTTGCCATTCTCTGAACTCCTATAGCAAGGACAATAGTGACGATCGCAGGCAAGCCTTCTGGTATAGCAGCTACCGCAAGGCTTACTGAGGTGAGGAACATGGTGAATACGTCCTTGCCGTACAAGATACCAACTAAAAATATAACAGCACATATCGCCAAAGCAGCTACGCCAAGGGTTTTGCCTAGCACATCAAGTCGTTTTTGCAAGGGAGTTTTTACTCCTTCTTCTGTTTGAATCATCTCAGCAATTTGACCCATCTGGGTAGACATTCCTGTTTCAACTACAATTCCCTTGCCCCTGCCGTATGTAACTATACTGCCTGAATAGGCCATATTTACCCTATCTCCTAGGGGAACATCCTCATCTTCCAGCACCCGACTATCTTTATCCACCGGCACTGATTCTCCCGTAAGGGCAGCCTCCTGAATCTTTAAATTCGAAGTCTCAACTAGCCTAATATCGGCGGGAACAAGATCTCCTGTTTCCAGTATTACTATATCCCCTGGAACCAGCTCAGTAGAGGAAATAACATTTGGCCTTCCATCTCTATGGACCTTGGCACTAGGGGCAGACATCTTCTTTAAAGCTTCCAAAGACTCCTCTGCTTTATTCTCCTGTACCACCCCCAAAATGGCGTTAAGAATAACAATAGCTAATATTATGGCCGCGTCCGCCACTTCTCCTAGTATCCCTGATATTACAGCTGCAACAATCAGTATAATAATCATAAAGTCTTTAAATTGCTCGATAAACATAGCCCAAACCGATTTGCGCCCCTTTTGCTCTAGCTCATTAGGGCCATACTTTTCTAGCCGCTGTAGGGCCTCGTTGCTGCTTAAACCTTCTTCTAAAGAAGTGGAAAGTATTTCTTCGACTTCCTTTTCAGATTTTACATGCCAGACTATCTTTTCCATTGACAGTCTTCTCCTTTCCAACTTTTATACATATAATTTATCTAATATAGTATTTCCTTTGCCCAGCTTATAAAATTCCCAAACAAAACAAAAGACCTTTATTTGACAGTGACTGTCAAATAAAGGTCTCATCCTCAGACATCAGTCTGAATCCGGCCGGGTTATACCAACCGAATTGACGACCGGATTTATTGCCCTAGGGCAACGGATTACTCCCCTTTATACAAATTATGGTATATGAATTTTTTGTTTTTGTCAAGATGCATAATTTTAAAAATTTCCCTATTTTAGGACTAAAAAAGCATTGACGAAAAGGACAATGTATCATATTATGACATTAATAATATACTGTTTCAAGGAGTTTTGCTATGGCACGGACTGGTATATTGCTTGTTGAGGATGACTACGAAGTTATTAGAAGTTTTTTAAAAATCCTTTCACCTTTCACTGATTTTGAAATTTTAGCTACTGCCTCGTCGGGGTACGAGGCAGTGCTAGAAGGAGCCCTCCTCCAGCCAGATATTATACTAATGGATTGTGATATGGAGACCCCTGGAGCCGGCATCCACGCATCAAAAGTTCTCCTACATCGTTTTCCCCATATTAAAATTATACTTCTAATCGAAAAAGAAGAAAGCAATTTAATCCAAACTGCAGCTAAAGCTGGGATTGTAGACTATATCCTCAAAGAAGCTAGCGCTAGTGAAATTATAAAAATTATAAAGGAAGTGGATAGATTAGATCACCCCAAACATCAGAGCATTACAGAAAAATACTACCAGCGGACCGTCCACCCCGACGGAGTACAAGACAGCCTCATGTACACCCTCACCGTAGTATCTCAATTAAGACCTTCGGAATTAGAGATCATAAGGCTGTTGATAGAAGGGAAAAGTCTAGAACAGATTTCTCAAAGCCGTAAAATTGACATACAAACCCTTGAAAAAACTATAAAATATATTTTGCAAAAATTTAATAAGAAAACTGTTGAGGACCTAGTAAAGATGTTCGTAACCTTAAACATAATCGAATTGCTTGACTTTACTGTATAGCTCAAATACACCTTATACAGGTTCTAATAATAAAATTATATACTCCCTTTATGGCAGTTAGTTGCAATAATAGAACTAACTACTATAAAAGGGAGTTTTTTGTTTGACAAAAACTGACTGTGTATAAAATATTAACCTCCATGGCAAGCTAAATGGGAAAAGGAGGAGGGTTGCTCCCATGATAAATATTTTTATTCGCTCTTTAATAATTTACAGTATCGTACTGATAGTGATCAGGATTATGGGGAAAAGACAGATTGCTCAATTGCAGCCCTTTGAACTAGTCACAGCCATTATGATCGCTGAACTAGCTTCCATTCCCATGGAAGATGTAGGAGTTTCCCTAGTGAAGGGTTTGGTTCCAATATTTGCATTGGCTCTGGCACAGGTTTCTCTTTCCTATATCACTTTGAAAAGCGAGAGAGCCCGTGCTTTTATCTGCGGATCGCCTAGCATAATTATTAAAAATGGAGTAATCCGGCAAAGAGAACTGCAAAAACAGAGGATTAATCTAAATGATCTATTGGAAATGCTAAGAAGCAAAAATATAGCTGATATAGAGGATGTAGAATTTGCTATACTGGAAACCAATGGCGATCTATCCGTTTTCCCTAAATCCGACCTTAAACCTGTATCGTTGGCGGACATGGGAATTCCTGGAGAACCGGAGGATATTCCTATTACTTTGATTATGGACGGCCATGTTTTACACAGAAACCTTAAATATACTGGGCAAGATATCAGTTGGTTATACGACCAGATCAATGCCAAGGGATTTACATTTAAAGATATATTCTTTGCTTATATAGATACGAAGGGAAAGCTAAAAATAGTTGCCAAGGAGGCGAAATAAAATACTGTGAAAGTGGTAACTTCAATATTATTGTCCCTAGCCATTTTCTTTAGCTTAGCATGGTGGAATCAAAAGCTTATAAATGAAAGCTCCAAGGAACTAGCGGAACAGGCGCTGAAGGTTCAAGAAGCTATATATAGCGGGGATTGGGGATTGGCTAAGCAGGAAACCGAAGAGATTAAAAAAATATGGACCCGCCATAAAAAAACCTGGTTAATCCTTATGGATCACCAGGAAGTAGATGAAATAGATCTGCGCATATATAACATCGATCAAATGGTAAAAGCGGAAGAAAAATCGGGGGCGCTAGAAAACATTGCTGAGCTCCGTTTTCACGTACAGGATGCCACCGACAAGGAGAGGCTAGAGCTTGGCAATATTTTTTAAACAGCTCAGCTATTGTTCAGCACTTTCTTCAAAAACTTACCTGTATAGCTATGCTCTACAGCTGCAACCTCCTCGGGAGTGCCTTGAGCTATAATTTCTCCCCCTCTATCCCCTCCTTCAGGGCCTAAATCTATAATATAGTCTGCTGTCTTGATTACATCTAGATTATGCTCTATGACCACAACCGTATTGCCAGCATCGGTCAAACGCTGCAGTATTTTTATCAACTTGTGCACATCCGCTGTATGAAGTCCAGTAGTTGGCTCATCTAATATATATAAAGTTTTACCGGTGCTACGCTTTGACAGTTCAGTTGCTAGTTTGACCCTCTGGGCCTCTCCTCCGGAAAGAGTGGTAGATGGTTGTCCCAATTTGATGTAGCCTAAACCTACATCGTATAGGGTTTGAAGTTTTCGACGTATTTTAGGAATATTTTCAAAGAATTCTAATGCATCTTCTACCGTCATATCCAGCACATCGGCAATGTTTTTACCTTTATAGCGCACTTCCAGAGTTTCACGATTATATCGCTTGCCCTTGCAGACTTCGCAAGGAACGTATACATCTGGAAGGAAGTGCATCTCTATTCTTAAAATTCCATCCCCTCTGCAGGCTTCGCACCTGCCGCCCTTAACGTTAAAGCTGAATCTCCCGCTCTTATATCCCCGCATCCGTGCTTCATTTGTTTGGGCATATAATTCTCGAATACTATCAAACACCCCAGTATAGGTGGCAGGGTTTGAACGGGGAGTTCTGCCAATTGGCGACTGGTCAATATTTATTACTTTATCCAGATGCTCAATTCCCAATATCTCATCGTATTCTCCTGATTTAATGTTTGCCCTGTTTAGCTCCCGGACTAAAACTTTATAGAGTATCTCATTAACCAGGGTGCTCTTGCCTGAACCAGAAACCCCGGTTACACAGGTAAACACCCCCAAGGGGAATTTTACGTTTATATCCTTGAGGTTATTCTCTCGGGCCCCCCTAATCTCTAGATATTTGCCATTGCCCTTGCGCCTACTACTTGGAACCGGAATCTTCTTTTTACCGCTTAAATACTGGCCTGTGATAGATTCTTCATTTTTAATTATATCCTCCAGCGTTCCAGCAGCTACTATTCTGCCTCCATTTCTTCCTGCTCCCGGGCCTACATCGACTATATAATCGGCAGCCCTCATGGTGTCCTCATCATGCTCTACCACAATCAATGTATTTCCCAAATCCTTTAAGCTTTTAAGCGTGTTAATTAAGCGTTCATTGTCCCTCTGATGGAGGCCGATGCTGGGCTCGTCCAAGATATATAATACCCCTACAAGGCCAGAGCCAATCTGAGTTGCTAGCCTTATCCGCTGTGCTTCCCCTCCTGATAGGGTGCTAGCTTCTCTTGCCAGGGTCAAATAATCCAATCCCACATCTATCAGAAATTTAAGCCTTGCACGAATCTCCTTAAGAACTTGCTCAGCAATCATCTGCTGTTGTTTGCTAAGCTCTATATTATTGAAAAACTCCAGTGCATCCTTAATGGACATCCGGGTGACCTCGTCGATATTTTTGCCCCCTACTGTCACAGCCAGAACTTCCGGTCTTAACCTGGCCCCCTTACATGAAGGGCAAGGCTTATTGCCCATCAATTTTTCGATGTCTTCTTTGCTATAACTTGAATTAGTATCTCTATATCTTCGATATAGGTTGTTTATAATGCCTTCAAACCGAGTTGTAAAGACGTTTCGCCCATACCTGCTATATTCATAGTGTACTGTTATCTCTTCCTCACCTGTGCCATATAATATAATGTTTATAATTCGATCGTCTAAATCCTTTATCGGCGTATCTAAGCTAAAACCATAATGTTCAGCCAAAGCTTCCATATATGCCCGTGCTATGCTATCATCCCTGGCCGTGTTCCAGCCCGGCACAGCTATGGCGCCTTCTGCCAAAGAAAGATTTCGGTTTGGGATTACCAAATCTGGATCAATCTCCATCATAAAACCCAATCCATTGCAGGTTTCACAAGCGCCAAAAGGGCTATTGAAGGAAAACATCCTAGGGGTAAGCTCTTCAATACTAATACCGCAATCCGGGCAGGCATAGTTCTGACTGAACATGAGCTCTTCCCCATCTACTACATCTACCAAAGCCAATCCACCGCTTAAATTCAGCACTGTCTCTAAAGAATCTGCAAGCCTATTTTCTATCCCTGGCCTTACGATTAATCTATCTACCACCACTTCAATCGTATGCTTTTTATTCTTATCCAGCTTGATCTCTTCATCCAACTCCCTCATTTCCCCATCAACTCTAACCCGCACATATCCATCTTTTCTTATCTTCTCCAATAGCCTAATATGTTCTCCTTTTCTACCCCTCACTACCGGGGCCAACAGCTGTATACGGGTTCTCTCTGGCATCTCCATAATCTGATCTACCATCTGGTCTATAGTCTGCTGCTGAATCACTTTTCCGCACTTGGGGCAATGAGGGATGCCCACCCTGGCGAAGAGAAGCCGTAGATAGTCGTATATTTCTGTAACAGTTCCTACAGTAGAGCGGGGATTGTGGCTGGTAGTCTTCTGATCAATTGAAATTGCCGGGGATAGTCCCTCTATATAATCTACATCTGGCTTTTGCATCTGACCTAAGAACTGTCTGGCATATGCAGATAGGGACTCTACATATCTTCTCTGCCCTTCTGCGTATAATGTGTCAAAGGCTAAAGACGACTTTCCCGAACCACTGAGGCCCGTAAAAACTACAAATTTATTTCTAGGTATCTTTAAATCTATATTCTTCAGGTTGTTCTCCCTTGCTCCTTTTACAAATATTGCTTCTGCACTCATACTATTTTTACCTCTCTCCTTGCTTGTCCATTGTTCTAGGATGATATTTCTTCTTTTATCTTGATTATTTCATCTCTTAATTTAGCAGCTTTTTCAAATTCCAAAGCTTCAGCCGCCTCTTTCATCTCTTTTTCTAGCTTCTCAATAAGCTCTAATCTAACTCCATAGCTTCCAGCCGGCTCTATGGTGTATTCCTCCTGCTCTTCTGCCACACGGGTTGCTTCAATAGCATCGTGTATCTTCTTTACGATAGGTTGAGGAGTTATGCCGTGCTTTTTATTATATTCAATCTGCATCGCCCTTCTTCTATTGGTCTCATCGATGGCCCTTTTCATGGAATTGGTAATAACATCGGCATACATTATCACCTTGCCATCTATATTTCTAGCTGCACGGCCAATAGTTTGAATCAGGGACGTCTCCGACCTTAAAAAGCCTTCCTTATCAGCATCCAAAATAGCTACAAGAGATACCTCTGGTATATCCAAACCCTCACGCAATAGGTTAATACCTACCAGTACATCAAAGTCCCCTTTGCGTAAATCCCTAATAATTTCTACCCTCTCTAGGGTATCTATATCCGAATGTAGATAACGGACCCGTATATCCATTTCCCTCAAATAATCGGTCAGGCTTTCTGCCATCTTCTTAGTAAGAGTAGTCACTAAAACCCGCTCGTTTCGCTCAACCCGTTTTTGAATCTCTCCGATTAAGTGATCTATCTGTCCTTCAACGGGTCGAACCTGTATTTCAGGATCCACAAGTCCAGTAGGCCTTATAATCTGTTCCACAACCCTAGAAGATTTGGACAGCTCATATTCCGCAGGAGTTGCGCTTACATAAATAACCTGATTTATTCTGCTTTCAAATTCTTCAAATGTAAGAGGACGATTATCATAAGCAGCAGGAAGTCTAAATCCGTATTCCACCAGAGAATCTTTCCGAGAGCGATCCCCTGCATACATAGCCCTTATCTGGGGGATTGTTACATGGGATTCATCGATAAACATCAGAAAATCCTCTGGAAAATAATCCAACAACGTGTAAGGAGGCTCCCCAGGTTTTCGCCCATCCATATAGCGGGAATAATTTTCAATTCCAGTACAGTATCCGATCTCCCTCATCATCTCAATATCGTAATTGGTTCTCTGAAGAAGCCGCTGAGCCTCTAGCAATTTGCCTTGTTCCCTAAGTTCTTTCACGCGAATTTCTAAATCACGTTCGATTAATTTAATTGCCCTTTCCAGCCTCTCCCTGGAAGCTGCATAGTGGGATGCCGGGAAAATAGCCACATGATCCCTATATCCAATGACTTTTCCGGTTACTACGTCTATTTCAGCAATTCGATCAATCTCATCGCCAAAGAACTCGACTCGAATGGCGTGTTCAGATGACGATGCAGGAAAGATCTCCAGCACATCTCCACGGACCCTAAAAGTTCCCCGCACAAAGTCGATGTCATTTCTTTCATACTGGATATCTACCAGCTTCTTCAAAACATCATCCATATCCCGGAGCATCCCAGGTCTTAGGGACAATGTAAGATTTTTATATTCAATAGGATTTCCTAAACCATATATACAGGATACACTAGCCACTATAATCACATCCCGCCTCTCAAACAGGGCGGAAGTAGCTGAATGCCTCAACTTATCTATCTCTTCATTGATAGAAGCGTCCTTCTCAATATAGGTATCAGTAGAAGGTACATAAGCTTCTGGCTGATAATAATCATAGTAGCTTACGAAATATTCAACTGCGTTATCAGGAAAAATCTCTTTAAACTCGCTATAGAGCTGAGCCGCCAAAGTCTTGTTATGGGCAAGAACTAGCGTTGGTTTTTGAACCTGCTCAATAACATTGGCCATAGTGAAAGTTTTTCCCGATCCAGTTACCCCTAAAAGGGTCTGATGCTTTTCACCTTTTTTTATCCCCTCTACGAGGGAAGCAATAGCCTTAGGCTGATCGCCCTTAGGTTTCATAGGTGATTTTATTTTAAACTTCATCTTTACCACCTCTGGTCCCCACAATTATACCATAAATACTCCCAAATTAGAACACCTGTTCTAAAATATATCTTATGAATATAAAAAAGGTAGGACAACCTTCCTACCTTTTATTTAACTCTAAATTATCGATATTAAACTAATTCTAAGAAAAAAAGGTTTAGGATTTTCTTATTTTCCTAAGCAATTGAAAGAAGATGCCCCTGTTCTCCTCTGGAATGAAAAATTGGCCAGTCTGTCTAGGTACAAAAATAACTCCTAATTCGTTAATTCCCTCCTGGTAATCCCGCCATTCCAGCTCTTTTATCTCTCCTTTTCGCTCTACTTTTGCCCATATAAATGTAGGATATTCACTTAATATATCCTCCAGCTTAGTCTGACTGTTTACCTGTTTGCCATTTAAGCTCATCAATATATCCCCTGGACGAATGCCCATCTTCTCTCCTACGCTTTCAGGAAGAACTTCAAGCACTCTCAAACCTCTCCAAGGAGCTCCAAAAGCTGGCTGCTCTCTAATCTGAAGCTTTCGTGCCATTGCTATCAATAGCTCATGGAGAACTGGCATGCTAATGACAGCAACATATTTCATCCAATATATCCTAGAAGATATAGTAGCTATAATAAGAATAATTAAGCTATAAACTCCCATCCAAAAACCAGACTCCCGGGTTCTTTCTCTGGGCAGCTGAACCGATGTAATATCGCTATATGACAGTGCAACTACTATAGGAAAAAGCATTAGTACGCCTGTAGCATCTGCTTGAGAGCGAAAAACTGGCCACCAATCCGGCATTCCCACGCCCCCGGCCCCCGTTACCATCCACTGCTCTGGGCTAACCAAAATTACTAGGGGAACCGGCCATAATTTTTTCATTACATAGGCTCCTACAGGCTTAAATTGCTTATATTCCATCAGCACTGGAATACTGTCCCGAAATCCATCGAGATATATTAGCACACTTTCCGCAAGATGTAGTATAGCAATAAAAGCTACGAGGGCTGACACATCAATCTCTGGCCAGCCAAAGAGCATGCTAGCCAAGCAAACTACAGCTCCTGCATAGGCAAAAGATACAAAGCGCAGATTAAAGAGCATAAGCAGTATTGCAAGGGGCCAAATGACCAACACTGCTTTATAATCTACAACAATTCCAAGAAGCACTATAACAGCGCTAGCCAAAAGCCCCACAATGATGCCATATAGCATTACATTCATCAGCTGGACATGCTGGGCATTACGAAGAATGCCCAGCCAGGAAGTCTCCAGTTGGGCATTGTGCTGTATATGCAGATAAGCAATTAACACTACAGCAAAAAAGAAGAAGCTCGTGATAGCCTGGGAATATGCCGAAAAGAGTAACTGTATAAGCGCCAAACCTCAGCCCTCCTACTGTTTATCTAACTCGCTTCGAACTTGTTCAATTGCCTTCATCAGCTGGGCATCCAACTCCTGTGGCAGATCTTGTCTTGGATTTTGTGCTAAGAATTCTCGCGCTTCTTCGCTCATTTCTACTTTTATATCTGGCTCAATTCCCTTTTCGTGAATATCCCGCCCTTTAGGGGTAAAATATTTATACGTAGTTAGCTTCAATCCGCTGCCATCATCATAATAGCGCATGGTCTGTACTACTCCTTTTCCGAAGGTAGTAGTTCCAATTACGGTACCCACTCCGTAATCCTGAATTGCACCGGCGAGAACTTCGGAAGCGCTGGCACTATATTCATTTACCAAAACAGCTAGAGGCATATTTAGAGCATCTGCGTCAGATTTATACTCAGTCCTATTGCCATTCCTGTCTTCACTGTAAACTACTAAACCTTCTGGCAATAAAATATCGGCAATATCCCGGCATACTTCCAGCAGCCCTCCTCCATTTCCTCTCAAATCCAATATTAGAGCTTTCATGCCTTGGCCCTTTAAATCCTCTACAGCTTCTTCAAAATTTTTAGATGCGTTGCTATCAAAGCTATACAGCCAGATATATCCGATATCCTTATCTAACATCCTATATTCTAGGTTGGGAATTTCTACTATATCCCTTCGAACCGTATATACTTTCTTTTCTCCATTCCTTAAAATTGTTATGTCTACCGTGCTGCCAGGCTCTCCAGTTTTCATCATCGCAACAGCCTGCTCATAATTGTCCCAATTAACTTTGTTGCCATCGACCTCTATAATTTTATCTCCAGCAAGAAGGCCGGCTTCCATAGCAGGGCTGTTTTTAAATACCTGGAAAATCACAATCTGATTATCTTCTGATCTTTCGATAGATACCCCAATCCCCTGATAAGTTCCAGATGTGGCTAAGTTAAAATCTTCCATTTCTTCTTCTGTTAAGTAGTATGAATAGGGATCTTCTAATGATGCCACCATTCCCTTAACAGCGCCTTCAAATAGCTTATCGCGATCGGCTTCTCCATAGTAATTCTTTTCAATATCATTCATAACGACTTCTAATTTTTTATAATAATCCCGCAACAGCTGGTAATCCTCCTTAGAAACTATAACGCGATCTCCATTTTTAATATCAACGTATGTGCTTAGCTGTAGGGTTAAAAAAGATGTAAAAAAAGTGGTTAAAAGAATGATTACGACTGCCCCCAATGCAGCTGCCTTTTTACTAATCATGTATACAATCCTCCTCATAAATAACTAGTAGCATTTCATATAACCGAATACTACTACTCTTAAACTATTAAAATCTTACTTTATTATAACACCTAATGCTGCTGTTTTGAAATGCTTTTTGCACAATATTTAAATAAAAATAAAAACAAACCGGAACATATATCTTAAAATAGCTGTTCCGGTTTTGATAAAATCCTATGTAAATTTATCTCCCTAAATATGGCAACGGATCTACTGGGGTACCATTTTTTCTCACTTCAAAATGGGCATGGGCTCCTGTAGAAACTCCTGTACTCCCTACTTTCATCACAGGTTGTCCTCTTTTTACCTGCTGCCCCACAGATACAAGCCTCTGAGAGCCGTGGGCGTAAAGGGTAGTTAAACCTCCCCCGTGATCTATGACAACGCAGTTGCCGTATCCACCATACCACTGGGATAATATGACCGTACCATCCGCTGCAGCAACAAAGTCTTGCCCGTATATACTAATTCGTTGCCCATTTACATAATTAGAGCCAATATCAATACCTGAGTGGAATTTTTCAGTGCCATAAACAGGATGGGTTCTGTACCCAAACGGAGAAGTTATACGATAAAAGCCAGGAACAGGCCAGGCGAGGACGCCACCGGTATACTTGTTTTCATTATTTTGCTGTTCTTTATTTCGATCTTGTCCCCTCTGCTGCTCTCTTTTCCGCCGCTCTTCTTCTCTTCTTCTTTGTTCTTCCAACAGCTGCTGAATCTTCTTCTCTAATTCTTTAGAAGTCCTCTCTAATTCAGCCAAATCATCTTGAAGCTGAACTTCTTGATCCTTTAATTTTGCAAGCAGCTGTTCTCTTTCCCGTTTTTTCTGCTCAATCTCTTGCTTCTGTCTCGTTATTTGAGCTTCTAAGCTAGCAATTTCCTGCTCTTCTCTCTCTAGTTCCAATCTCTTTTGATCTACCTGGTCCCGATAGTTTTCCATCTCCTCAAGAACTTGATTGTCATAAACTGCCATATACTTTATCATTTGTATGCGATCTAAAAAATCATTTAAACTTTTAGCTTCTAATAGAAGCTCTAAATAAGAAGCAGTTCCGGTCATGTATAGAGCCCTAAGCCGCTCGCCCATAAGCTTTTCATGCTCCTGGGCTGCTAAAATGGCCTCTTCCAGCTCCTTTTTAGTTATCTCCAGAGAAGCACGGGTCTCTTGCAGTTTCTTCTGCACCCTGACTAATTCATCCTGCTTTGCAGCTAATTCACTCTCTATGCTCTGTAGCTGGCTAGCTACCTGTTTCTGTTCTTCTCTAACCTTTTCTAGCTCTTCTTCTGCATCTTTTATATTTTGGTTTACTTCTTTTAATTCATTCTTTTTATCGTCAATTTCCGTTGCCATAACAGCACTGCTTGTACAAAATAAAATTGCTATTAAACACAGCCACGCCACTAACCTCTTCAAAATGTGATCCCCCCCAAAGCTATACTCTTAAATGCCTATAAGTTGAAAATATACTAGCGAAAATTCCCACTAGGCTTGCTACGACAAAAAATACAAATCCTATATCATAAAACATCGCTTCTATGGGTAGCAATTCAAAAGCGTTGAGAAATTTTAATCCAGTAATTTTGGAGCTATTCTCTAGTAGTAAGTAATACCCCCCCGCCAATAGACCGCAGGCTAGAATAGCCCCCAAATTTCCCAATACAAATCCTTCAATAATAAAAGGCCATCGAATATACCAATCTGTAGCCCCTATATATTTCATAATGTTTATCTCCCGCCTTCGGGAGTAAACAGCCATCTTTATGGTATTATTTATAATTATCATGGCTATTAAGGTCAGTAAAGCAGATATGCTAAAACCCACTAATCGGGTTATATAAACTATCTTGCTTATTAGATCAGCTGCTTCACGGCTATAATTTACCTTCTCTACCTTTTGGATTTTGCTTATGTTTGAAAGGATTTCTTCAGCATATTCCGGTTTTTCTATCCTAAGTAACAACTTGTCAGGCAGGGGATTTTTTTCATTGTCATAACCTTCCAACAAGCTAGCTTTATCCCCAAGCTCCTGTTTCCACCGCTCTAAGGCCTGCTCTTTTGAAATAAACTCTACCTCGTAGACCCCTTCCCAATTCTCCATCCGATTTCTTATAGATTGGATTTCACTGCTAGAAACATTCTCTCTCAGGAAAACGCTTATCTCTAGCTTTGACTCTATTTCCTCCGCCATATGGTTAAGGTTAAAAACTATTACTAATACTATGCCTAGTATAATAAGAGCGGACATAATAGCTGTAATAGAAGCAAGAGACATTACCCTATTTCTAACGATATTATTCATTCCTTGTTTAAAAAATCTAGCCCAAGTCCTCAACTTCATCTATGTATCTACCTTTCTCCTGATCACTTACTATAACTCCGTTGCGGAAGGTAACTACTCTCTTTCTCATAGAATCTACAATATCCTTTGCATGGGTAGCCATAATTACAGTAGTTCCTCTATGGTTAACCATGTTTATTATCTTCATAATCTCCATTGAAGTCTGGGGATCTAAATTTCCCGTCGGCTCATCAGCAATTAAAATAGAAGGATTGTTAACCAGCGCCCGAGCAAGGGCTGTCCTCTGCTGCTCCCCTCCTGATAGCTCACCGGGGTAAGCATTGGCTTTAGAAGCAAGGCCTACCATTGACAATACCGCAGGAACCTGCCTGCGAATTTCCTTTTTAGGAGCTTCTACAATTTCCATAGCGAAAGCTACATTTTCATATACGGTTTGGTCAGGCAGAAGCCTAAAATCTTGGAAAACCACTCCTAAACTCCTACGATAATAGGGAATTTCCCTTCTCTTCATTTTAGATAAGTCCTTGTTATTTACAATAATTTCACCAACGCTGGGCTCAATCTCCTTGAGAAGTAGCTTAATCATAGTTGATTTTCCTGCTCCGCTAGGACCCACTAGAAACACAAATTCACCGCTTCTAATATTTAAATTAACATTCGATAATGCACAAGTCCCATTACTATAAATTTTAGTCACATTTTTAAGCTGTATCAATTTCAACACTCCCGATTTTGTCTTTCGAGCATCATCATAATTTTAAAAGTCAATGCATCCCGAAAATTTCTAAGATCAAGCCCTAGGACCTTTTGTATTTTATCTAGCCTATAAACCAGTGTGTTTCTGTGGATATACAGCTGTCTAGCAGTCTCACTTAAGTTTAAGTTGTTTTCAAAAAATTTCTCTATAGTAGCTATCATTTCTTCGTTTAAGATTTTCTTTAATTCATCATTGAATATATTTTTATAATATTTCCGGGAAATTTCATCAGGAACCTCACTAAGAAACCTCTCCAATAGCAATGCATCGTACATATAAACCTTGCTTTCAGGATCGTAAATTGCACCAATCTCAATGGATTCAATGGCCTCTAAATAAGACTCTTGGATCTCATAAACAGTATCCTTGCATCTTCCGATACCCACATTTATCTTTAGGAAAGTCTCATTTAAAACAGTTTCATTGATTGCAGCTGCTAACTGAACCAGCTCTTCCTCATCCATTTCATCTGGTACATTTTTTATAAGAGCTACTGTTCTACTATCCATTAAAACAAGGAAATCCTCCTGTTCCTTAGGAAAAGCTTTTGACAGAATATTATAAATTTCATCAGCTTTCATCATTTCCGTTTGAATAACAAATACACACCGAGGAACTTCAACTTCGATCTTATAATTGCGTATAAATTCTTGAAACTCTAAATCCGTCGCTTGTCCCAATAAAACACGGCGAATATACCCTTCCCTATCTATTTTATAATTGTCCAATTTTAAATAAAATTCTATCATCGAAGCTATCAACTTACAGTAGTTCAGCGAAGTTTTATCTTTTCCTTCTACAGACAAATAGTAGGAAAGGGTGTTATCTATAACGACTTTCATATAAGTTTTTCCGTTGTATATAAAGCTATTTTTTGCTTCTATATTCTCCCCAGATTTAAAAAAAGGCTCTATATCACCTATTTTAGCTTCCTCACTGCTAGCCACAATTGTCCCATTTATGTCCAAGATATCAACCCGTACCTGTGTGTTTTCATATATTTTATTCAGTAGCTTCTGTATTCTTTTTTCTATTAGCATCCGGATACCTACCTTTTTAAAACTATTTTCTAAACCTTCCGCTTATTCTATTATATCTAGTATACACAGTTTTAGACTGATAGAAAAGGGGGATTTTTTTCCCATAAATAAAAAGCAGAAAAATTATCTTTTTAGATAATATTTCTGCTTTTTATTATAAAATCCTTCTTTTTTCTATATTTTTTATTTATATATTTATATCTTATCTATTCAAGATAGTTTCCTCGGTATCCTTGTCAAAGAAGTGCAGCCTATTGGGATCAAATGCAATCTTAATAGTATCGCCTGCTCTAGCTGTAGAACGAGGATCTACCCTAGCAGTGAGATTATGTCCAGCTACATTCAAGTATAGATAAGTTTCAGAACCTAATAGCTCTACTACTTCTACATAAGCTTTTACAGTGCTGTCCTGTGCACTCTGCAAGAAGATCTCCTCATCGTGCAAGTCTTCAGGACGGATACCCATTATAACTTCTTTGCCTATATAGGAAGGATCTTTTAATTTCTTAACTTTTCCTTCTGGAACCTTTATCTTATTTCCTGAAAATACAGCAAATACATCGTCGCCTTCTTTAACTAATGTAACATCTATAAAGTTCATCTGTGGGCTTCCGATAAATCCAGCAACGAACAAGTTAACTGGATAGTCATATAGATTTTGAGGCGTATCAACCTGCTGGATAAATCCATCTTTCATTACAACGATTCTAGTACCCATAGTCATAGCTTCTGTCTGGTCGTGGGTAACGTAGATGAATGTAGTCTGAAGCCTGTTATGGAGTTTTGTAATTTCCGTTCTCATCTGAACTCTTAGCTTTGCATCCAAGTTAGACAAAGGTTCGTCCATTAGGAACACCTTAGGCTCACGAACAATAGCACGACCGAGAGCAACCCTCTGCCTTTGTCCACCAGATAAAGCTTTTGGTTTCCTATTTAATAGATGCTCTATATCAAGGATCTTAGCAGCCTCTTTTACTCGTCGATCGATCTCAGCTTTTGGAACCTTTCTCAGCTTTAATCCAAAAGCCATGTTATCGTAAACTGTCATATGAGGATACAATGCATAGTTCTGGAACACCATCGCGATGTCCCTGTCTTTTGGAGCTACGTCGTTCATTAATTTATCTCCAATATAAAGCTCTCCCTCGGTTATCTCTTCGAGTCCCGCAACCATCCTTAAAGTTGTGGACTTACCACATCCAGAAGGTCCTACCAGGACGATGAACTCTTTGTCAGCTATATCAAGGTTAAAATCACTAACAGCTGTAACACCGCCCGGGTACACCTTATAGACGTTTTTTAAAGTTACACTTGCCATTAAAACCCCTCCATAATATTTTATTAGGACCCCTTGGATGCAAAGCAAGCTTTTCGACTTAATATGTTTGTATTATCTAATATATTTATATTATATCGTTATATGAACAATAAGGCTATAGCTATATTAACAAAAAAATTATATATGTTTTTGAAAATGTTGCATAAATAAATCAACCAATTTAGGTAAATTTCACTATATAACTGAACTTTATAGTATATAAATGACTTTATACAAAAATTCCAAATCAATTGTTGTATTTTTATTCAATTAATTGTATAATTATAAATACATATTAATCCAGGAGGTTCTTGTATGATAAGAGTAAGCGTATATGGTGCAACCGGTTATGCAGGAATAGAGCTGGTTAGGCTGCTTAGCATCCATCCAAAAGTAAAGATTGCCCATCTCGTATCTAAAAGTTTTTCGGGACGTCCGCTGCAGGAACTGTATCCAAATTTTATTGATTTTTTAGAAATAAACTGTTCGGAGCCAGATATAGAAGAGGTTGCTGCAGATAGCGACGTAATATTTACTGCCTTACCCCATGGAGTATCTTCTAAGATCGTGCCCGCCTTTTACAAATTAGGCAAGAAAGTAATAGACTTAAGCGGAGATTTTAGATATAAGTCCCCAAAAGTTTATGAAACCTGGTATGGAATGCCTCACCCCCATCCCAATTTATTGGAAGTTTCAGTTTATGGCCTTCCTGAGATCCATAGAAAATTGATAAAGGAAGCTCAAATTATTGGAAACCCAGGCTGTTATACTACATGCTCCATTTTAGGATTGGCACCCTTAGTTGCAGAAAAAATAATTGACTTAGATAGCATAATTATAGATGCGAAATCAGGCGCTACCGGGGCGGGAAGAAATCCTTCGCAAGATCTTCACTTTTGTGAAGTGAATGAAAATGTAAAAGCCTATAAGGTCGCTACTCATCGCCATACTTCTGAAATAGAACAGGAACTTAGTTTGCTAGCAGGAAGAGATATCTATTTATCCTTCACACCCCATCTCCTCCCTGTGAAAAGAGGTATATTGTGTACAATGTATGCCTCTCTTAAAAATTTATGCACTGAAGATTTTATATATTCAATTTACAAAGAATTTTATAAAGATGAGCCTTTCGTATCCGTATATTCT